>JAGOCT010000374.1 GCA_017998585.1 Candidatus Cloacimonadota bacterium
CTCATATAGTGCTCATCATTTAAGTTTGAGACAATTTGTTTTTGCTGTTCACGAATCAGCCTGTTTTTAACTGTTCCTTTTAACTGATGAATAGATTTCTTAACAGGTCGAGATGCGACATGTCCCAGTTGAAAATCAGAAACCAGATAGACCTGATTATTGATCATTAAATCTTCTTTTTTATGATATTCCAGATTTAAATCAAAATTAATGTTAACCGGATATCCAGCCTTGACTTCAGTAATCTTCTGATTATGTTCATTGCGAATTTCTTTGATTTCTATCAGATCAGAATCAGTATCATCCTGGTTTACAATGCGTATTTTGGCATAATGATGAAAATCACATTCACTGCTTAGGCGGATAGTACAGTTGATTTTTTGAGGATTTTTTGTTGAAGTTAAGGGGAAGTCAATTTGTTCAATTCTTCCGATATATGCCCCCACAGAAGGAGAAGAAAAGACATCATGTATATCTTCACCCATAAAATAACTCGTTTTTGATCTACCTAAATCTTTATTTAATAAATTCTTAGCTTCTTGTATTCGAGAATTATCATCAATGACCATCCGATATGCTCTGGCAGTATTATAAACATAATCAGCTGATTTCATCCGTCCTTCAATCTTAAGGCTTTCTATACCCAATTTCATTATCTGAGGGATATAATCAATCAATTGCAAATCTTTTAAACTAAACAGATAGTGTTGTTCTTTACTGACTGAGAACAATCTGCGACATGGTTGTTTACACATACCGCGATTAGCACTCATCCCACCCAGATAACTGCTAAACAAACAATGACCTGACATGGAGTAACAGAGTGAACCATGAATAAATAATTCTAACTCGGTTTCTTTTTTAGAAGTAATATCCTCTAATTCGTGAAATGTCAGTTCTCTGGCGACAACGACCCTTTCAAAGCCTCTCTTCTTTGCATCAGAACAGCCCAAACTATTATGAATACCCATTTGTGTACTGGCATGGATTCTCAACTCAGGAAAATAATGCCTTAACAGATAATAAATACCCCAATCCTGAATAATGACTGCATCTGGGCTCATTGCAGTTACCTGTTCTAAAATATCGGCTACTTCAAATGTTTCTTTGTTTTTTAAAAGCGTATTGAGTGTTAAATATACTTTTTTTTGATGCTGATGGGCATATTGTATTAATGAATACATTTCATTTAAAGAAAAATTCCTTGCTCTCTGACGGGCATTAAATTGTTGAATACCGGCATAAACAGCATCTGCTCCTCCTTCAAAGGCACACATTGCCATATCTGCATTGCCAGCTGGTAATAATAATTCTGGTTTTTTCATTTATAAACTCCTGTAATTGTCTGAGAAGCGACAAAGTTGCTTACTAGTATTTTGCTTACAGAACTTGGCTCAAGTCTGCTTTCTTATCAGACTCATTGCCTCTATCACGCCTTCACTGTAAGACTTGTTACACAAATAAATTCCTTTTGAATGCTGAACGTCTCTGAACATGTCAATTTTTTCATACGAGATATTCTCCAATAATTTCTTTGAACTATTTGCTGGTAAAAAACATAAATCTGACTGAACAGCCAGATCAAAATCATTCATAGAATCCACCAGACTGAGAATTCTTCGGCCATCTGCTATGTTTTGAACGCCTGTCAGTTTACTCACAGATTTAGGGATAATATCAATCGCCACATTTGACCAGGTTACATAAAACAGATTTGATAAAGGATGATTTGCCATAAATGATTTAATTTCAGGATAATGTAAATCTGGTGCTGTACCTGTCTGTTCAGTATGGGTAAACATACTAATAGACGCTTTTCTGGTGGCAAAATAGTGAATAAAAGGGAAATCAGCAGACTTAAGATCTGATTCCAGCTGTTTTACACAAGCTGTTAACTGGGGGCTTATCAATATCTGTTCAAGCCCATTCTCACGGTAAACACATCCTGTTTCGAGAATAAAACCTGTAAAACAGGTCAAAAAATCTGAAGTTAAATAACGGGTTAAAAATGAGTAATCATTTCCGGTACAAATATAAAAATCATAACAGTGCTTCAGTTCACTGAATAAACTCCAAAATGCCTTTGCTTGCCTTTCAGGAAGTTTCCAGTGCTCATTCAACAATGTACCATGTAAATCAATTGCAATAATATCTTTTTTCATTACTGTCATAAAAAAATCAATACAATGGATTGTCAACCAATTTTATCCATGTTTTGTATCCAGTTTAAAATCAAAATAATCTATGAATTAGATCGTATGACTGTTTTAAGCTTTTATTCAGACGCTTACTCAACAAAACATGAAAGAATTCACAGGCGGAGACTTGTTCTCAAGATCATCATGACAGTAGCCTGGTAAATCTTTATTTAATTTTCTGATATACAGATTGCTTGAAATTTTTATACTTTTTATCACATGATATGTTTTAATAATATATTTTTTTAGCTGATACGCATTTTTAACAGGTTTTAAAATACCTTTCTGTATCATTTGATAAACAGAATAATCACTCAATAAATCTTTCAGATAAAGATACAGGTAATCAGAAGATAATTCCTTTAGGTGATAATACTTAATCAAGGCATGACAAATCATCAAAAATACACTGTAAGTATTATTGCCACGTTTTCTCAAAGTTGGATACCTGAGTTTATAAGCAACAGAATACTTTTTCAAATCTCTTTTTGCTGAGCAGTCAATCTCACCCCACAAACAATGAATAACAGAGTTCATTTCTCTGATATAGATATTTTGTGATTGTATCTGATGTTCACATTTACTCCGGCTCACACAACATTTCCCCTGATTATACCAGGCCAGATTCAAATCATTTATCTTTTTAGGGTAATCATGTTTGATTTTTCGATTTAAAATGACTTTCATTCTTATTATCTCCTTATGATAATATACATATTTTTAATATAATTCCAAATTATTTCTCATATCTTTTACCTTTCTATCCTGTTAAAAATCGTTAAGGTTGCACTTCGCTACATCATCATAAACCTCTTAATCGACCAGTATTTAAGCAGTATAGCAGGCAGAATGAAACGGGTTCTTTTTGATCTTGAAATCATTG
>JAGOCT010000375.1 GCA_017998585.1 Candidatus Cloacimonadota bacterium
TTCTGATTTTAATTTACAGCAAGTATCTCCCTGTGTCGATGCAGGAACTCCCGATGTAGCTGAACTGAATCTGCCATTACTGGATATTCATGGTAATAACCGTATTCAGGATGGTGACCAGGATGGAACAGCTCTTGTAGATATAGGTGCTTCAGAGTATAATGTGATTGTCAGTCAGGATGACGCGACTCAAATCAAACCTCAAATATTGAGTGTTTATCCAAATCCATTTAATCCTACAACGACAATCTCCTTTTCCTTGGATAAATCTGCTTATGCAGAGATAAAAATATTTAATCTGAAAGGTCAGTTAATCTCTGATTATTCTGATTTTTATGAAAATGGAAATCATCACATTGTATGGCAGGGTACAGATCAAAATCATAAAAGGGTATCCAGTGGCTTATATTTTGTAAAACTAAAAAGTAACTTCGTTACAAATGTAAAAAAAATAATGATGTTAAAATAAGAAGGAGAGTTAATGCTTGAATCCAGATTTATGAAATTTATCGAAAAATTTGAAATGTCTATAGTAGTCGTATTGATGATACTAATGGTATTTACTGTACTGATTTCATCTGTTGAATTGGGTGTTTTAGTCATAAAAAAATTACAAGAGTATCCTCGCTTCTTTATAGGAATCAATAGTCTGCTGGAGATTTTCGGTCAGTTTTTGATAGTTTTAATCGGAATCGAATTACTTGAAACGATAAAGTCTTATCTTCACAAGAGTGTGATTCGTGTTGAAGTAGTGATAATGGTTAGTATCATTGCAGTTGTCAGAAAAATTATCATTCTGGATTTGAAAAGCATTGAAGATCTAAAACTGATAGGAATTGCCCTTCTTGTCACTTCATTATCAGTTGGATATTATCTAATCCACAAAATGAAATAATTAGTATGGTTTGATTCTCATCATCTGACGAATCGTAGCTATATCAAGATATTTCCATACAGATGCTCCGGGTGTGTAACAAGTGTTCCAGCATCCGGGGCATTTTTTAAATGCTAATTGTTGCTCTTCCCATTTTTGACTCTTAAAAATTTCTTGAGGTGTCTGTTTCGCTAAATTACCAATAGGTTCACCGATACATACTTTTACATCTCCATTGGGGTGTATAAAGAATTTACTGCCCAGAGTAGGTGAGTTTATATAAGGGCAAATCTTTTTAAAATCATCATTGAGATAAGCTTCATATCCTTTATAGAGCCAGACAGGTGTTTTCAGATATGGTGATTTCATTACTCTCAATAGTACGTCATGAAGCATCTTGCCCTCTTTGACCTTCATATCCTCATTTTCTCTGTGTGCTTTTGATGTAAAACGATAGATATCTATATTAAAACTCCAACCGATACTTTCAATGTAATCCAGTATTTCAGGGATTTGAGCAAGGTTTTTCTGAGAAATTACAATATTCACAGAGGTCTTAATTGGATTAAGCAGTTTTTTATTTTCAATAGATATTTTGTTCATACTGTTCATAACAGTTTGTGCTACGTTTTCTGCTTGTCTGATGTCATCAGCGACTTCTCCAAAACCATCAAAAGAGCATGATACAGACAATTTATGACGAAAAACTGTCTCAATGGTTTTCTCTATCATCTCCTCTGGTCCATAAAGATTTGAGAGGAGATGAACTCTTTTAAATGATTTACTCTTTGCATATCCAGCGAACTGCTCAAGTAAAGGATGAAGCATAGGCTCTCCACCTGAAAGTGTAATTCCCTGTGCACCAAAACTATCTAAGCGATCAATAATGGTTTTGAATACTTTTTCTTCCATAAATGGTACTTCAGAATGCATAAAAGGAATATTACACTGAAGACATTTTTGGGTGCAGTGGTAAGTGAGTAATATATTATTCATGATAAAACCCGGTGTTCGGGTTAAAAAGTTTTTAATTATCTGTCTGTTTCTTGGTTTTAACATTGATCTTCCTGTTTTATTTTAGATGAGGGTTTATAAGCCCGGATGTTTCGTACTACAAGCATCTTGCTTGTAGCCAGATTTTCTTTAGGCAGGTTAATTACATTAGAGAAAAATGTCCCTGTTTTATTTATAGCCAAAGATGCTGAGCAGACCACTTTTCTTTCTCCAGTCAGGCTTCACTTTGATCCATAGATTTAGCTTTGTTGGTTTGCCACTTAAATGTTGGATACCCAGTTCGGCTTCACGTCTGATTTTACCGATTTTAGCTCCATTTTTCCCAAGAAGGATGGGCTTCTGAGTCTCTCTCTCAAGATAGATAGTTGCTCTGATAAAATCATGTCTTTCATGTTCTTCATAAGCATCGACAACTACTGCACTGGAATAGGGGATTTCCTGGTCAAGATTCATGAAGATACGTTCTCTAATGATTTCCTGAGCAAAAAAACGCATTGGCAGATCAGACATATCTTCCTGTGAGTATAAAGGAGGATTGTAAGGTAAAAATGTACAGATTTCTTTTAACAAAGAATCAATTTCTTTGACGTACAGGGCGGAGATAGGGTAAACTTTATCAAACGATTGATTGATTTTTTCTGTTTTATCTTTTATCATGCTCTCTGTGCATAAATCTATTTTGTTTAGAAGGGCAATAGATGGTTTTTTAACTTCTTTTATCAGTTCAATCACTTTTTGGTCGTATTCGGTTGGAAAATCATTAATGTCTGTAATAAAGATGATTAAGTCAGAGTCTTTAAGTGATTCTTTGATATAATTTATCATACGGTTATGCAATTCATACCGGGGTTCGACAAATCCAGGTGTATCAAGAAAAATGATTTGCATATCATCACTATTATAAATGCCTTTGATACTGACACGGGTTGTTTGCGGTTTTGGTGTTACGATGGAAAGCTTTTCTCCTAATATTCGATTCATCAGTGTTGATTTACCAACATTTGCCTTGCCAACAATGGAAACAAATCCGGCTTTAAAATTTTCAGGAAGGGTCATATTCAACTCCTTTGGGATATGTAGCAAGCTGAAAAACTGCCAATAACTGGACATATATTGCACACTTGCGAATTATGAAATAATTTATAAATTGCAAAATAATATCAATCTGATTAGTTTGAGAT
>JAGOCT010000376.1 GCA_017998585.1 Candidatus Cloacimonadota bacterium
TATGATATATCTTTTGTTTTTATGTACTGGATTACAAATTCATAAATTGTTAAAAAAATCGCTTGTTAATATATTTAATAATACTTAAAGAGATGTGTAGAGAGGACAGCTCCATCGGAGGGGAATTTTTAACATAGTCGCCCATAATCAGCGTCTGGAAAGATTCTTAGCTTTATTAGTCAATCACGGTAAATTTGCCGGATACTTCAGAGTTTTTTCCTTTTATCTTGTATAAGTATATCCCTGAACTGATCTTTCGTTTAAACTCATCTTTTCCATCCCAGTTAAAACGGCTCTGACCTTTACTTCTGTACCCTTTAGCCAGTGTAATGATCTTTTGCCCTTTGATATTGTAAATGCTGAAATCGATATCGTCAGCCTTATCAAACTCAACATCAAAGTTACAGAAAAGATTACGGGATGAGCTTAAAACCACCGGATTCGGATAAACCGAACACCTGATATCATGCACAGGGTCGATAGCGATCGGGCTTGAAGTCTGAAGCGGATTATACTCATAAGCCCCAATATCAATACTTCCATTATATACTCTTGGTTTACCGGCAAGATCCGTTTCCGGCAAAACATAATCCGGCGGAAAATCAAGCGTTCCGGCATCAATACATTGAGAAAATGGACTCAGGGCATAAGGGTTATCACCATTCTGTATAAAGCCAGGATCTCCGTAAAGACAATTTTCTCTGTTAATAATTGGGTTTTGATGAGTAATAAATGTAGAATCACTGTCTTCAAAAAACAAACAGTTTTTAAAATTTACTTTTAGTGTATCACTAAATAATCCTTCATTTATTACACCAATGATATTGGGTTGATTGTTATAGAATATTGAATTATAAAAGTTTACCTTACTCTTTTGACTAAGATGAACAGGCCCATAATAGCCGGTACAGTTTGAAACCGTAAAGTTTGAAAAGTAATTCTTTTGGATTGGATATGTATCTTCATTAGCATAATTATTATAAAGAAAAGCACATCCCATGTATGGAAAACCCCATAATACCTGGCTCATATCACTAACATTAAAAATACCCACATTAGATATTGAAACAGGTAAAGTTTCCGGTTCATAAGAGGTAATACCATAACTCATTGCCCTTTTCCCCCCATTGATGAGAATATTTTCCTGTCTGGATGGAGTTGTCAGCTGACCAAGAAATATATGAGAAGAACCCCTTGGGGCATTAACCTCAATATTCTGCATCACTAAATCTTTTATCCACATATGATTAAATATAAATAATATTTTATCTAAACTGACAGAGACACTTATATTTTTAAAAGTCACATGATTACCTTTATCAAGATAAAAGATGTTTTCATTCTCCAAAAACTGGGTACCTGGATTATCAATATTCAAGTCCTGTATTAGGACATTTTCAATTGATCTGCCATCAAATACTGAGCTTTGATTAAGGCAATCAATGGTAAATCTCCCATTATAGCCTTTAAAATGGACACCATCTTTTAAGAGTAATGGGAATAGTTCTTCTCCTTCAAGCGGTGAATATACGCCTGGCTCAATAAAAATAGTAACAGGGCTTTCAATGTTTCCCTGTATCCGGCTTAAAGCAGTATAGATATTTCTGAGCGGTTCATTCATGCTTAATCCGCTATTTGAATCATCTCCGTTAATACTAACATACAAGTCTTGAATAACAGGTTGAAAAAAACTTTGCTCGGCAGTAAAATCACTCAGTCCGATATTTTCTTCAGCAGTATTCAGTACCTTTATATAATATTTAGAATAAAAAGCATATGAGGCGATATCTAAGTGCAAGGCGTTTACAGATGTCGTGTTGTATAATGAAAGATCATTTGTTAACCCTCCTGCATTTGAATAAATGGAATTCTTGTGTACATTATCAAATACAATAGCAGATCCATTATCTACTGTATCGACAAATGCAACAGAGAGACCACCAACAAAATTTGCTGAATTAAATCGAATGACATTCCCCGATATAAAGGTAGAACAATCTGTTAATGCGATCCCTCCAGATGAAAAAGATCTGTTATACTGGACAATGTTAGCTTTCAATATGAGGTTTTGACTATTTCTTGCGAGAATCGCTCCACCACCCCTTAATCCAAATCCTTGAAGTGAGCCAATCCCATGTTCAAAAGTCAACCCGATCACAGCAGAATTGTGAGAATTAAACATATACAGACCCTGACCTTGCTGATTGCCATCAATGATAGTATTGTTTATATCTGTCTCATCCTGACTAAACAGATATAAACTGCTAAGGGTCAGTGTTTTCGAGCCAACAGTCAGGTTTTCGTAGTATCTGCCCGGATGTATCAGAATCGTATCTCCGCTGACTGCAGTATGAATTGCCAGCTGAATACTGGTAAATGCCTGACCGGTGTTACCAACCTCCAGGATGTTTGCATAGATCGTAGAAGATAATAAAACCAGCAAAAGAAAGACTATTTTTTTCATTAAATACTCCAATTTCTAAGTAACAAAGGGCAGATTCCTCTGCCCTTTGTTGATAATTGTTATTTCACAAACATTAGTTTTTTGGTAAAGTTCTGGGTATCAGTACTGACTCTGTAGAAATAGACGCCAGTTGAAACAGAATGATTATTATCATCTTCACCTGTCCATACAAAACCGTGTGTACCCTGACTCAGCTGTTGATTCACCAGGGTTTTGACTTTCTGACCTTTGACATTGTAGATATCCACACTGACTTTTTGTGCTTCGTTTAATGAGAAGCGAATGGTTGTGCTTGGATTACCCGGATTAGGGTAATTTCTCAGATTGAATACCTGAGCCGGTTTTTCTTCCTGACTGCTTGTTGACATCAGGCGGATATTGTTAAACTGAATATCTCCGGTATAGAGTTCAGCTTTTTTCTTCGCTTTATCAGGGCTTACTTCATAAGCAATAAAGTCTTTGCTGGAATTTTTAGATCCATCTATCACTTCAAAAGAAAGCGGATAACCTTCATAGCCACTGGTATATAGGAGAATCTGAGCAGGAAACTCGTTGACTTTGACAGCACCAATACAGTCATTGTTAGCAAAGACACCGATTTCCAT
>JAGOCT010000377.1 GCA_017998585.1 Candidatus Cloacimonadota bacterium
GAGAGTGAGATGGCTTTAAGAGATAAATTACCTCTTGAATTATGGTCGAATTATAATTCATATCTGGTCTCTTTCGGTCAGCATCTATGTAAACCCGTCAATCCACGATGTGATATATGTCCTGTTTACAATGAATGCCAGCGCGTGAATGTGCAGACAAAGTACGTCAAGAAATAACAAAAAATAGCAAAAATATGATTAACGAAAAGAAGGAATTATGAAATTAATATCATGGAATGTAAATGGACTCAGAGCAGTAATAAAAAAGAACTTTTTAGAGTTTATCCATACTAGTCAACCAGATATTTTAGGGATTCAGGAAACCAAGTTACAAGCAGATCAGATTCCTAAAGAAATACATGAGTTATCTTCTGATTATCATATTTTTTATGATTTTGCAGAAAGGAAAGGTTATTCTGGCACTGCACTGTTTACTAAAACTAAGCCAGTTTCTACATCAAACCGCATTAATAATCCGATTTTTGAGACTGAAGGCAGAATCAATTGCGCAGAATTTGAAAAATTCTATTTTTTCAATATCTATTTTCCGAATGGTCAGAAAGATGATGAGAGGTTGCAATTTAAACTTGATTTTTACGATCAGCTGTTTGACTATATTCAAGAATTGAGAAAAACAGGGAAACATATCATCATCTCTGGAGACTTTAATACTGCTCATAAAGAAATAGACCTTGCCAATCCTAAAGAGAATGAAAAGTTTTCAGGTTTTTTACCTATTGAACGGGCATGGCTTGATAAAATGATTAATCATGGTTATATAGATACATTCAGGCATTTTGATAAAAGACCCGATCAGTATTCCTGGTGGTCATACAGAGCTGGAGCAAGACCCAGAAATATTGGATGGAGAATTGATTATTTCTTTGTAGATGAAGGATTTATCCCTTATGTAAAGAATGCTTTTATAATGCAGGATATTGAGGGCTCAGACCATTGTCCTGTAGGGATTGAAGTAGATATTTAGAAACTTGTTTCAATACCTAAATGAATGTAGCCTTCCATTGGACTTGTCCAGGTATTTTGAAAATAATGTAATCCATAATCCATTCTTAATATACCTGCTTTGGTTAACAATCTTAATCCTGCTCCATAACCCACTACATCTTTAAATGTAATATTGATTGAAGGTCGTTCATCATCTATGTAAGCATAATCAACAAAAATAAAAAAACGACTATCTCGATTGGTAAGTAATCTTAACTCGTTATTAAGCCAAAAAATTTGGTTACCACTAAAGAACTTTTCAGGAAAACCTCTCACACTGAATGTGCCTCCTACTGAATATAAATCGTAAGAATATAAACTCTTATTTTGAATGATTCGTATATTCATTGAAGAATAATAAATCAGATTAAGCGTCAGAGGTTTTATAAAAGCAAAAGAAAACTCGTTTGATTGTCTTTTAATGTTTTGTTTCGTATTACTTTCAACGTCATTTGACAGTATAGATTGATTGCTAAAACTGAGTATGTGCTTATATAGGAGAGACATTCCAGAAGAGGGATTCGCTGGATAATCTAAAGTAATATATGACCAGAATAAACCTGTCTTTTTTTGTGTACTTTTGTCAAATTTGTTTAATTTTCTACTACCTGGATTAATGTCTTTTAATCCCAATAATAAACCAATCTGATGTTTATCAAAATATGTATAAAAATCTATATCGGTATTAATCTCAATATACGATGAGTCAACTTCTTCTCTTTCAAATGAAAGATTAAAAGCCAAAGGAATACCTGAAGGTCCGGGATCAGCATATTTCATTCTAACATATTTCTGATTGTTTTGACTTGATTGCCATTTGAAATTTAAGTTTCGGTCTGAACCGAAGAGATTAAGAAAATCAAAATTAAAAAAGCCTATAAAGCTGTTTTTTTGATTTTGATTGAAAGAAAGTACACCCTCAATTCTGGTCATTTTTGACTCTTTAATGTTAAAAAGAAGGGTTTCTGGGTTGATTGGGATAATTGAACAGTCCTCCAGATAATCTTTGCTGTTTAGGCTGTTTTCTGCTGTTTTTAACATGTCAGGAGAAATAAGTTTGTCTTTTTTTATTTTACTCATTCTGATAATTGAGTTGGCTTTTGAAATCTTATTGCCTGTAAAAAGGGCATTCGAGAATTTTACCTGTTGATGTTCTCTGATTTGAAAACAAGCAGTCAGCAGAGAATCTCTAATACTTAAACTGTCAAACTTGACTTCACAAAATAAAAAGGCGCGACTTAGATAGATATCAATGATTTTCTGTTTAATTGACTCAATGTCTTTAACTGAGAATTGATTTGGTTTAAAGTAGATAAATTGTTTGATTTTCTGATCAGATAAATAATTGTTACCTTGAAAATGTAAATTTTGAATAAAAGGGATTTCTTTTTCATGAATCTGAAAAATGATTTGAACCTGCTGACTGGAGACTGGAATTTTTTCTGGATAAAAGACCACTGTAAAGTGCATATCTTTACTATCATAAAACTGGATAAGACGCATACGATCATCCATCAGCGTTTGATTATCAAGTCTATCACCTTTTCTTGTTTTGATTGTTTTTAGCAACACATCAGCAGGGTATCGGATATTCCCCTTAAATTCAACAGAACTAATAATTAATTGAGCAGAAGGCTCGTTTGTATTGATAGTTTCAGATGTATTGACAGGACTAACATCTTGAGCCATAAGGTAATAAGGAAGTAAAATTAAAAATATGATAATGAAATGATGCATGATATAACAGCTGTTTGTTAATTTGAATAGTGTTTCTCAATCAAGGCGATTAACTCATTTAGTAATTCTTTTTCATCTACTTTCTTTATAATTTCACCTTTTTGAAAAATCAATCCTAGTCCTTTACCGCCGGCAATGCCAAAATCAGCTTCTCTTGCTTCTCCTGGACCATTCACTTCACAACCCATAACTGCAACTGTGATTTCTTTCTCTTCATAGGGTTTTAAGGCAATCTCAACTTGTTTTGCAAGGCTGATTAAATCAATCTGAGTACGTCCGCAAGTAGGACATGAAACGATTTCAAGACCTTTTCTTAAACCAAGAG
>JAGOCT010000378.1 GCA_017998585.1 Candidatus Cloacimonadota bacterium
TAGATGGACTGGATACTGTGAAAAATCAGCATCAGATTCGCTCTATGATGGGATATATGCCTCAGCGCTTTTCTCTCTATCCTGATCTGACAGTAGAGCAAAATATACTCTTTTTCGCTGATCTCTTTAATGTACCGGAGCATGAAAGAAAAAACAGGTTGGAACAGCTATATCAGTTTTCAACACTTGGACCTTTTAAAAAGAGACCTGCCGGAAAACTTTCCGGTGGTATGAAACAAAAACTGGCTTTATCCTGTAATCTGGTACATACCCCTAAATATCTGATTCTGGATGAGCCCACATTTGGTGTTGATCCGGTATCAAGACAGGAATTTTGGGAATTGATTTTTCAGTTGAAAGAAGATGGAGTAACAGTCTTTGTTTCAACCCCTTATCTCGATGAAGCAGAAATGTTTGATAAAGTAGCCCTGATGTTTAGATCCAGGCTGATTGATTATAAAGTGCCAGAGAAGATTATCAGTGATTTTCCTTATGAAATATATGTGGTGAAATCAGATCATTATGCTTATTTTAAAGATTTACCTGAAATCAAACATATTCATTATTTTGCAAATGATCTTCATATTGCCTTTGAGAAAGCGCCCCAACCACAACAATGGCAGGAATGGCTGGATAAGGGTCTGATTTTAAGTTACTATCAGAGAAAAGCAAGCCTGGAAGATGTGTTTTTGGCGCAGGAATAGCGTGTAGCTGGTAGCATGCGTTACAAAAAAGGAGTTAAAATGTCAGATAATGAGATATCCGTTTTCACTCATCAGCTGAGTAAACAGTTTGGAACATTTACAGCAGTAGATAAGGTGGATTTAGAGGTGAATAAAGGTGAAATATTTGGATTTCTGGGGGCGAATGGTGCCGGTAAAAGCACGATGATTCGTATGTTATGCGGATTGTTGATGCCCAGTTCAGGTGAAGCCAGAGTGGCTGGTTTGGATGTGTTCACTCAAAACGAAAAGATTAAAATGAATATCGGGTACATGAGTCAGAAGTTTTCATTGTATAATGATTTAACTGTAGCCGAAAATATTGATTTTTATGGGGGAGTGTATTCCCTGAGCCGTCAGGCAATAAAAAGTAAAAAAGAAGAAATTGGCATTTCTCTTGATATGAGCGATCAGATGAAGCGAATAACCGGTGATATACCGGTTGGATTAAAGCAAAGACTGGCTTTAGCCTGTTCCATGTTGCATGATCCACAGATTATCTTTCTAGATGAACCTACTTCCGGGGTTGATCCCAAGGTGAGAAGAGATTTCTGGAATATCATTCATCAGTTGGCTCAAGCGGGTAAAACCGTTTTTGTTACAACACATTTCATGGATGAAGCAGAATATTGCCATAGAATTTCGATAATGCATGAAGGCAAGATTATTGCTTTAGATACACCGGAAAACCTGAAAACGAAGTATCAGAAAGATAGTATTCAAAATGTATTTATCACTTTGATCAGGAGGCAGAAAAATGCAAATGCTCAATAAAACAAGAATTCTGGCAATCGCTAAAAAAGAGTTTTTTCATATCATCCATGATCCGCGAAGTCTGATCATTGTTTTGATTCTTCCGGTATTGCAGTTAATTATGTTTGGATATGCGCTAAATAGTGAAGTCAGTAATATCAATCTGGGGATAGCAGATAATTCCCATAGCACCCAGTCTTATGAGATAAAAAAGAAGTTTATTGGCTCAGATTTATACACGGTTTATGATATTTCAAATCAACCGGAAGCGATTCATCAGGCTTTCTTACAACAAAAACTAAATGCTGTTCTTTTGATTGACAGAGATATGAAAAATCATCAGTTGATACTGGATGGTTCAGATCCTAATGTTTCAGCTTATATCAAAGATTATGTGTTGCAGACCATGCAGTCTGGTGCTGAGTATCTGCCTGTTGATGTGCGAACTCAAATGCTTTATAATCCGGAATTAAAGAGTTCTTATTTCTTTGTACCTGGGTTGATTGCTCTGATACTGATCATGATTTCAGCCTTGTTGACCAGTATATCTATTACCCGTGAAAAAGAAAACGGTACGCTGGAACAGTTATTGGTTTCTCCTTTGCATCCTTTGGAGTTTATACTGGGGAAAATATTGCCTTATATAGTGATTTCAATGTTTATCGGGCTGATTATCCTCTTTTTCGGAATGCTACTATTCGAAGTTGTCTTTTTAGGTAATTTTATAGTCTTTGTTCTATTGTCTCTGGTGTATGTCTGTACAGCTCTGAGTCTTGGACTGATGATTTCAACGGTTTCTAAGACTCAAATGCAGGCAATGATGCTGGCGCTAATGATTACCATGTTGCCGACTGTTATGCTGAGTGGCTTCATATCTCCGATTTCTTCAATGCCTAAATTTCTACAATTGATCTCCTGGATAATTCCGGCTAAATACTATCTGAAGATTACCAGGGGACTTATGATCAAAGGGAATACCTTCACAGAACTTTTGGAACCGACATTTATATTAATAGCGTTTACAATGCTGCTGATTGTTATTGCCTGGAAGAAATTCGACAAGCAGATGAAAGAACTGGGGTAAGAAAATGAAACGATTAATCAGCCTAATAAGAAAAGAATTTATTCAGATTCTGAGAGATAAAAACATGATGAAACTGATTGTTATTATTCCAATTCTTCAGACAATTCTGCTTGGATTTGCCATTAGTAATGAATTGAGAAATCAGTCTTTAATCATTGTAGATCTCGATCAAAGCACTCATTCCCGTGATTTGATCAATCAGTTCAGACATACTGACAGATTTATCGTCTCAGAGGTTACTCAGGATATTAATCTGATTCATAAACAGATACGAATCTGGAAATGTAACGCAGGAATCATTATTCCCCAGAACTTTGGTAAAGACCTTGTTTTGGAAAGAAAACCGCAAATTGAGCTGGTTTTTGATGCAGTGGATGGTAATACTGCCGGTATTGCTATTCAATACATTGGCAGAATTATCAGTGACTTTGCGCTGGAGTATAGTTCAGTTAAGCCACAGATCCAGATAAATGACCGTTCCTGGTATAATGCGGAT
>JAGOCT010000380.1 GCA_017998585.1 Candidatus Cloacimonadota bacterium
CCATGAATAGAGAAGAATTAAGCCTTTATATGATGAAGCTCATGCCCTACAAAAGTATCGTGAATGTCATCATCAGCGCCTTGCGTTTTCATGCAATTCGTACAAATAACAAACTGGATGATTTGATCATCGAAGTGCTTGAAAGTGTTCTGAATAAAGCCTTTCAGATTGAGGATAAACAAAATGGCTGAGATATATAAAATGCTGCTTGATTTTACGATTTGGCCTATCCTGATCAGTATCTTGATTTACCTGTGGAAAGACCTTGTTAACCGCGTTAAAAACATCGAAAACAGGTCAATGAGAATCGAAAAAGATATTGTGCGTATCTATGCCCTTTTTGAAAAGACCGTATAGAATAAGCCATTAAAACCTGATTGCTAATCATATCGAAAAGACCTCAATAATGACGACAAGAGAGTGCTTCATTTAATTAATGAAAAAATATTCGTAAAGCGTAACTTGTCTCTAATTATCCAGCTCTTTCAAGTCTAAATAATCCTGATACTTTGTCATTTTAAATGATTCTTATGAATTCATTTGACAATAAATCCAAGGATTATAAAAGGGGTTTAGAAGATATAAATAATGGAGGATTTCATGGCTGAGAATTTAGTCTATGGAGAGATCAGCAGTCAAACTGCTATTGAGCTTGAAGAAAAATACGGTGCACACAATTATCACCCACTACCAGTGGTAATTGCTAAAGGTGAAGGTCCTTTTGTTTGGGATCCAGAGGGAAACCGTTATTTTGATTTTCTTTCAGCGTATTCTGCTGTTAATCAGGGGCATTGCCATCCAAGAATCGTCAATGCGATGATTGAACAGGCAAAAACAATTACCTTAACATCTCGTGCTTTTTTCAACAACAAACTGGGTGCTTATGAAAAATTTGTAACTGAATTTTTCGGTTTTGAAATGCTTTTATCGATGAACTCAGGCGCTGAAGCAGTTGAAACAGCTATCAAATTAGCACGTCGTTGGGGATATGCAAAAAAAGGAATCGCTGATAACGAAGCAATCTTATTATTCTGCGAAGGCAATTTCCACGGAAGAACAGTAACCATTGTATCTGCATCGACAGATCCTGACTGTAAAACGCAGTTTGGTCCTTATACACCAGGTATCGAAGTAATTCCATACAATGATCTGGAAGCTCTTGAAGCATACTTAAGCAAAAACGGTGAAAAAGTGGCTGCTTTCTTTGTTGAACCAATTCAAGGTGAAGCAGGCGTGTTTGTACCTTCAGAAGGTTACCTCAAAAAAGCACAGGAAATCTGTAAAAAATACAATGTATTGTTTGTAGCTGATGAAGTTCAGACCGGTATTGCACGTACAGGTAAACTCTTAGCTTGTGACTGGGAAGGTGTTCATCCGGACATCCTGATTCTTGGTAAAGCTTTATCAGGTGGCGCTATGCCTGTTTCTGGTGTTTTATCATCCAAAGAAATTATGTTGACCATTAAACCAGGTGAACATGGTTCTACATTTGGTGGCAATCCACTCGCTTGTGCTGTCAGTACGGCTGCATTAGAGGTTGTCAGAGATGAAAAACTCGCTGAAAGAGCTCAGGAATTAGGTGAATATTTCCGTAATGAACTGAGAAAAATCGACCATCCAATGCTCGAACTGGTTCGCGGTAAAGGTCTCTTAAATGCGATCATTATCAAACCGAAAGATGAAAAAGAAGCTTGGGATGTATGTGTTATGCTGAAAGAAAAAGGCTTACTCTGCAAACCAACTCACAGACATATCATTCGTCTTGCACCTCCACTTGTTATTTCTAAAGAAGAGTTGGATGAATCTATTAACATTATAAAATCAGTATTTGATCAGTTATAGTAAACTATCCGCTTTACTATTATAGATCGTTAAACTGAAAGTTTGATAAGAGAGTGCAGGAATTCCCTGCACTTTTTGCTTTATCTGCTAGTAGATATTGATATATTTTCAAAAAAAGATTGTTATGATGCCATTAAACATAGACTAAGAGCAGAGAGAAAATAAACATTGATAAAAATTACAAGCGCTTTTTGATGTCATATTCATAAATCAAAATCGACTTCTTTGTTCTAAACAAACTTATTTCTTAATTGTTTTTTATTTTTTATTTGACAGAATCCTTGATTAATGTTAGCATATATCATATAGCGTGATATTAACAAATCAAATCATTAAGATTGATCTTAAGTGAAATGATATTATGTTTGTTGATGAGGTTTATATGAATAGATTAAAAGTTTTTGTTGTTGAAGATGATCCGGTAATGCAGAACTTTATTAAAGAACTGCTACTCATGGAGTCCTATGATATAGTAGGCGTGAGTGATACAGGAGAAGACGCTGTTTTAGCTGTGAATAATGTACAGCCGGATATTATTTTGCTGGATATTGAGTTAGCTGGATATATGGATGGAATTGAGACCGCTGACAGAATCAGAAGTTCATACAATTGTCCCATTATCTTTATGAGCGGTTTAAGTGATCAGGAAACAGTACAAAGAACTATTAAAAATGAGGCTTTTGCTTATCTGATTAAACCATTCAGACCTCGAGAACTGGTCATTACTATTGAACTGGCTATATATAAATATAAAACAGATAAAGAACTAAAAGCCCGTCAGAAAACACTGTCTGAAGTGATTAAAAATTTAGGCGAAGGTCTGATTGTTACTGACAATCAGCTGACGATCAATATGATCAATCCTTTAACAACCAGTTTGCTTGGTTTTGATAAGAATGAACTGATGGGTATGAATCTGATTGATAAGTTAAATCTGGATGATTTGCAAACCAATCAGTTACTCTATGTGATTAAAGATTTGAAAAAATGGCCTTTACCCGTTAATCATGTATATGAAACCAACAGCGTGCTGATAGATCATGATAATAACCGAATTCCGATATATCTGAATATCAACTGTTTTTACAATAATGATGAGGAAATCGAAGCATTTATCATTGTATTCAGGGAGTTGAGTCAGCAACTAAAGAATCAGGCTCAGATTGAACTGCTTTCTACTGCGATTCAATACAATCCGGTTGGCGTCATGAT
>JAGOCT010000379.1 GCA_017998585.1 Candidatus Cloacimonadota bacterium
ACCGGCAAAAGCCTGCCATGCTGTCATAGGCTGAGGCAGAAAATAACCTACCCAATTGTATAGAGGTGCAGAAAATGTCCCTATATTTGGATCTCTTGTTAAATTGATCTGATAATTTTCTGGTAAATCAAAACCGGAAATATCAACAGTGAAAGCGCTTTTAAGGGTTAGTTGATATCCAAGTGGTCTTTGAATTTGATAACTTGTATTGTTTACTGTCTCATTTCCAGTCCATACATAATGCCATGATTCTCCTAAATGACCGCTATATAATTTTGAAAAATTTCCTGTGTTTGTACCATCGAATACTTTATAAAAACGATCCATTTGATTCGTTCTGACATTTAAAGCAGGGAAGCTAATCCAGTTTATGTAGTTCTTTAATCCAGCCGGCAAATATGTGATTTTATTCTCTTTATGATATTCAGCTGATAGAGCTCCTATATCTTTTCTTGATCCGTCAAGATCCCTGTCCTCAGCATCAGAGTACCAATCTATTCCATTACCATTCAGATCCGGATGTCCTTTATCAATACATCTTGAGATGATACTGCTGGTCCACTTAGGGTGATATGGATTTGGATCACTTGCCGAATTAATCTGAGGATCCTGATTTAAAAATCCGGTTTTTCCAGATACAGTACTACTTGTATTATATTTATTGTTATATGCGATGTTGTAATCAATGCTTTGTTGAGTAACAAAGGATCCATTGATTAATGTATAAAGTTCATTATCAACTAAAGATGTCGTATTGTTTAGCAAGATGTTGTTGTTAATTTTCAAACTACTGCCTTGAGTATCAAAGTATAAATATAATACTCTAACCATATTATCAGCAAATGTATTATTTATAATGTGAGTATTTTTTACACTTTTAAACATGGATGTATAATAAGCTCCATTCAAATTTCTCTCATTGCATATCAGGTTTTTCTCAAACACTAACTTTTCAGCATAAGAAACAAATACCGATGTATAATCATCAGCATTTTGAGATGAAGTTTGTCCATTAATTACTGAGTTTTCTTTAAAGGTGTTACCTTTTATGTTGATAATAGCTGATCTGGTCAGATCTGATCCATTCACATATACGGCGTATCCTTTACCTTTATTATTTTTAAATAGATTATTGTTAATATTAACTGTACCAGAAGGAGCATGTACATAAACTGCAGATCCATATCCTGAAAGTTCATAGTTATTATATGCGCTTACATTCCAATTTGCCTGATTATTTTCAAAAGTACAATTTTCAATAGTTAAGGGTAGTTTGGAATGAATACCTGCGCCTGCATAAGTCTGAGAGTATAAGCACGAAGGATCAATATTGTCTTTAATTATACAATTATCAAATTTAAAAGTAGAGTTTGTATTATCATTATCAATTACTACAGCAATATAATTGTTTGAAAATGATAGATTTTTGATTATGAAATTACAATTTGTATTCTGACTAATCTGTAACCCAATACCTTGTGATATAATTCTATTCGTTTCAATAAAGGTGCCTGCTCCCTGAATAGTCAAGTTAGCATTTATTAGCCCTAATATTGTAAAAGGTTCCCAATCAGTATTGTTTTGAATCGCGATTGTAAAAGATTTTTGTGTAGATGAGCTACATTTAGATGAAACATAGTCAACAGCAGCCTGAATAGTTCTGAAAGCAGATATATTTGTATTTTTATCAACAAGAATAGCATTATCAGGGATACTGTTAAAATTTATCGTAGGCAGATTATACTGTAATAACCCATTCACATAATTTACCTGAAAAGTGTAATCAGCAGGATAGCAATTTGCCTTAGTAAAAACTACTTTTACAGAAGCGGAATTTATATAAGGATATGGAATATGATATTGGCCGTTATTATCAGTATAACAAGTATAATACAATTGATTATTTAAATAGGTATCAATTTTTACATTACTCATATCATTACCAGCTAATGCACCATCAATCATCCCAGTATTGTTGTATTGTGGATTTGATAGCCATAAGGACAAAGCATTTTTGGCAGTTAAGGTAAGTTCATTATGAAAAGCATTACTATTGCTATCTGAAATAAAAGCAACATCATCAAATCTGCTTGATTGATTATTTGGAAAATTTATTGGATGTGTATTTAAATCATAACCTTGAAGATCCATACTTGAGTATCCATGAATAAAAGGTGCATCGAAATATGAAGTAATAGTGATACCAACATTAGCAAGATTCCATAAATAATATTTACGATAGTTAAAATCTAGTAAATCTTTTGTAAGTTTACTTCCAGGATATGTATCCCATTCATCAGTAGGAATTGTAACATTAAAATCTGATGATGAACCATTGAGACCGCCAGAAATAATTATATTTATGTAATTTGGAAAAGTTGTGTTATTTATATTTGAGGATAATAGTCTTTTACTGTTAGAAATACCAAGAGATTTAATATTGTTGTATTTGTATGGAAAACCCCATTTACTTTGAGGGACATTACTATTAGAGTTTAACATTTCAATTTGAGTTGTCATAGCCTGAGAAAAAAAGGTATTCTCAGCATGATTTAACTCACTGTATAGTTCGTTAAAATCATTACTTCCACTTTCATAGTTACGCGGATTTTCAGCAAAAGGATTATATCTTAACATTTGCTTTGCTGCTGTTGAATTTAGAGAATTATAAATGTCAATCATTTTTTCTCTGGTATTATCATTTGAAAGAGCTAAATGTAATGTTTGTAAATATTGTTCATTCATATAAGCTCCTCTTTGCGGAGAATCTAATGAAATATACATAGATGTATAATGATTTAAATTGTTATGCTCTGCATATGCTAAAGCATATCGTAAACAAATACCGCCCATAGAGATACCTATTGCTTTTATACCTTCGGAATTATTACTCAAAGTTTGAATGAATCTTAGCGCACCAAGCACTCTCATGGCATTTTCTCTAATATCTATACCACCATCTTTAAAGTTCAAAAAGTATAAATTATAATTATTTTTTAAGTAATCTATATATTCAGAATCAAGCTTATAATATTCAAAAAGATTATTTGTATT
>JAGOCT010000015.1 GCA_017998585.1 Candidatus Cloacimonadota bacterium
GCTTTGAACTTATTATTGCCATGGGTAGTCCTGCTCCCGGAATAGTTGATGCTCCTACATAGAATACATTTTCAAATTTCTCATCAAAGTTGGCAGGTCTGAATGCGCCTATCTGCCACATACTGTGTGATAAGCCAAGTCCCGAACCTTTGTAAAGATTGAACTGGTCCTGCCAATCTTGCGGAGTATAAATTGTTTGTGAAATAATATCTCCGGTTATATCTGTTCCAATTCTTTTGGAGAAATCATCGATTATGCTTTGAACTATTATTTCCTTGTCACTCCAATCTGTTTTATACATCAGATTTGGAACAGGGCATACAAAAAACAAAGCTTCACAACCCTCAGGGGCACAATCAGGATTATACTTCGAAATTACATTTACGTAGTAGTAGGGTTTCTGAAGAGTATCGGCATTGTTAAGTACCTTATTTGCATACTCTTCATAATTGGTTCCAAGGAAATAATTATGATGGTTAACATGAGGAAGCTTATTACCTACTCCTACATAGAAAGTTAAATATCCCATTGTCCAGTTCATCTTACTGAGCTTTTCCGGTGAATATTTTTTCCTTTTTAAAACAGTACTTCTGAAAACTGCCGCATCTGCGTTAATAAGAAAAATATCGGAAGCATACTTATGACCGCTTTCATCAATTACTGATTTGATTTTGCCATTTTCTGATTCATAAGCAACAATCTCAGTGTTATAGGTTATCTTAACTCTTTCTTTCTCAAGTTCGGACAATATACCTTCAACGATTCCGTACATTCCACCTTCGACATTGAAATAACCATCGTGTTTGAATTCTGTATATGAAAGCAGAGTATAAATTGCCATAGTATCAAATGGCGTACGGCCAAGGAAGAATGCAACGAGAGAAATAATCTGACGAGCTTCCTTTGAATTGAAATGCCTTTTAACTTGTTGCCAGAAACTTCTGAACAACACAGGTACATGAGTTGGATTAACCTGTGCAAGCGTCAGGAAATAAGCAAGTTTAGAATCAAAGTTATTTTTAATTACAATATCGACAGTGTCATTAAATATCTTTCCTGATTTTCTAAGGTAGTTATCAAACTTCTCTTTAAAGGATGGTTCTTCTTCCAAGAACTGATCAGCAAGCTTTGATGAATCCTTGTAAAGATGATAAGTCTTTGGACTACCTGAAAAGTTGACTGAATAAAGTGGGTCTAACTCGATGTATTTGAAAGGAATTTCAATATTACACTCTTGAGCAAACTGTTTAAACTCGTACGACATACTGAAAAAGCTTGGCCCTGTATCGAAGGTAAACCCATCTTTTTTGATTTGATTAAGCCTCCCGCCGGCCTTACTGTTCTTTTCAATAATTTCTACTTCATAGCCTTTTTTTACAAGACGAAGAGCAGTCGACAATCCGCCTAATCCGGCACCTACGACAATAACCTTTTCTGCCATTTTATTTTATTTTTTTTAAAAATTCAGGATATAGTTCATTCTTCACCCAATATAATTCAGGTTCAAATTTCAATATTTTATCAAAGTAAAACTGAGCATGATTATAATCTTCTATTTCACTGTATGCCACAGCAATAGTAGTTAGTATACCAATATAATTCCAATCTTCTTTCACACCTCCGGCCTGAGATTCCATAAGTGCTTCTGCCTTTCTGTAATAATCGACAGCTTCTTTTTTTGAGCCCCCGAAAACAACAGGCATATAATATTTTATGTGACCTAACAGGGTATACCCATTAGGGTTTGCCGTATCTACTTTCACAGACTCCCTGGCATAATAAATACTTTTGGGACCAAGGATAGGAGCCTGATAAGGTTTAAAGCCAATAGCAAACCCATAAAATGCAGATTTATAAGCATATATTTTGGCTAATTCATATCCTTTTTTTTCAAGTTGGTTTATAATGGTCTTGCCTTTTTCGTAATAATATTTTGCCTGGTCATCCTTCTTGTTTCCTATGCAATATGCTATATAACCGTATTGATACTCCAGCAGTTCAAGATACAATTGATCACTTTTACCTGGTTGTTTATCCAGATTATCAATAATCTTTTTCCATTTAACCATATCACCTGTTATAAAGGCATTATAAATTTCTTTTTTATATGATGCTTCAGCTATCATCTCTATAAAAACAAGCAATATTAATATCAATAAATGTTTCTTCCCTTCCATTCAAGATTCTTTTTAAATTTATTTGAAACTGCTTTAAAAATAAATATTCCCAGTGATATTTGCTGAGGAACAGCGTATAAAAAGTTGTCAGAAATATTTTGTTTAGCAGAAACAGAAATCATAATTCTTGTTAACACAATCATTGCCAGGTATAGAACAAAAACTTCAATCGGAAGTGCAATCAAAACAAAAATAAACCCAAATGTTGTTAAAAGCCAGTATGTTATTGCTAGAATAAAGGAATTTCCAAAGAAATTAACAACATTTTTGGAAAATCCATTTACAGCTTCATTGAAGCCTGAGTACATTCGGCATTTTATATCCTTAACACCTGTAATACAGGCAATTTTGATTTTGCTCTTTTTATAGAAGCGAGCTATTTCAATATCCTCAACCCTATTCATTTTAAACTTTTGATGAGGCATATGTTTTAAATATCTTTCTCTTTCAAAGAGCATAAACTGTCCATTGGCAGCTGAATGAGATGAAAACCAGGATATTCGGACAAAAACCAAAGGCAACAACGACAAAAGAATATTTGTCATATTAGGTACAGTAATTTTTTCACCAGGGGTAATCATTATCTGAACCGGGAAAACAGAAAGCAATCCCAGATTAAATTTTTTTGCAGTTGATACAGCCCTTTCAATAACATCTCCGCTGATTGACACATCTGCGTCTAAGAAAAGCAAGTAATCACCTTTAGCCAAAGATGCCAGACTATGGCAGGCATGGTTTTTCCCCAACCAGTTATCGGGGAGACCTAGAGAATTAACAAGTCTTATTTTTGAATTCCACTGTGAATATGAATTCACAATTTCGGCAGTATTATCAGTCGACATATCATTGAAAACAATGACTTCAATATTATCATAAGTTTGATTTTCAACATCGTTAAGTAATTTGCCAATGTTGTTCTCTTCGTTACGTGCGGGGATAAGGATAGAAACAAGTCCTTGGTTCTCATTACCGAAAGTCTTTAAGGGTTGAGTGAAGATGAAGTTAATCAGGGCAGTAAAGAATCTGATTAAAGCAATCAATAATATAAAAAGGGCAAGATAAATCATGGTTCGGTAGAGATTTGTTTCTGAGAGTCAATACATTTGCTAAAGAAATTAGAATAGGCAATTTGGATTTCATCAAAAGAAAAAGAATCTGATTTATATTCATCCAGATAAATAAAAAGAGAAGGTTTAGGATTAGAAAAATAATCGACCAGATTAGCGATAAACACAATTTGGATTTGATTTTCCAAACCTTCAATAATCCTTTCAATTCCTTTTTCAAATGAAATGGATTGATTGTAGACTGATTGAATCTTACCTTGAGGAAAGATAAGAACAAAGTTTTTATTATCACTCAGTACATTGCGGGTATAATTTATTGATTCAATGATACTTTTGGATTTTTTAGTAACAGAATAACCCCCTACATAGTTGAAAAACCAAAATTTGCGAAGTTGTTCTTCGAGCATCATAAAGAAGAATTTCTTTTTGAAAAGCTTAAGGTTTACAAGTTCAACCCAAAAGCCATCCCACCAGCTCACATGATTAGAAATCGCCAAAACCGGACGTCCTTTATCATCTACATTAGTATTAATAATGACTTCATGAAAATTACTCTTGATTTTCAAAAGGGCATATTTTTGAAAAAAAGGATATAGAAAGAAATTATGTTTTGCTTCAAGTATCATTTAGTCAGGATAAAGAAAATTAGTAAACCACCAAAGAATAATAACTGGCAAATAAGAATAAGAGGGGCAATCTTGTTTTCAGTATTTAATTTCAGTAATTTGACAATACTATTGAAAACCAAGGCAATAAAAAACCAAGCAAGGAAATTTTGGAAAGGAACTGCATCATTTTGCCAGTACCACATATCAGTTTTAGGGGCTATATTTTCAATAATGAAGTCGTAAAACAGCATTATCAAAGAAGCGACAAAAGCGCCGGCAAAGCCGTTAATCTTAAATTTCTGAGTAACAGATGTTGAAAGGTATACCAGAAAAGCCCAGTTGATACCAATCATTATCGGTGTTTCAACAATCTTAATTCCAAGACCTTTACCATATTTGTAACTACCAAAAATCTGTCCGGTATTTACACCAAGCATTTCAATCAGGAAACCCAGCATAAAGATTACAAAAAGGACAATAAACAATCTTAAATCTTTCTTATTTGGGTGAAAAACATAAAGCATAAAAATGCTTATTATAATAGCATAAGGTATAAGCTTCACGAAAATTGGGTATGAAAAATCGAAAACAAACCCCAGGAAACCAATTATATAAAAAATAATAAAAAACTTTCTTACTTCTTTGTAATCAGTAATAGTCTTTATGAATTTTGATAAAAGAATATTCATGTCAAAAAGTTATTGAATCCAGTTCAGACGATATTTAACGTAAGCTTTCCCAAACAAAACAATCTTATATGAGTTTCTTATTCTTATTCTTTCAGATAAGATTTTTTCGGCTGGTGTTTGTTTAATCTTTAAAAGAAGTTTTTTGTAATAAGTATAAGCAATTAGGACAGCAAGCTGTGATTTTCCCGGTAAACGTTTTATTCCGGATAAGGCATCCCTGAAGTCGTTTTCAATATCCAGAATCAGAATATTTTTTTTATTTTCATCGAAAGAATTTTTGTTAAAATCAGGAAAATAAACTCTATTCAGCAATTCGACATCATTTTTAAGATCCCGAAGGAAGTTAACTTTCTGGAAAGCAGATCCTAATTTCATTGCAGGCAATTCAAGTTGTTTATATAGGTCGTTATTGCCATTGGTAAAAACTCTCAGACACATCAGTCCAACCACATCAGCAGAGCCATAAATGTAATTTCGAAGTTCACTTTCATCAAGGTAAATTTGTTTGGAAAGGTCGGCTTTCATGCTTTTAAGGAAAGAATCGATCAGACTGAGTGGGATATTGTACTCCTTAACTGTTTTTGAAAAAGAATGAAGAATAGGGTTAGTACTGATACCATCGTCAATAGCTTTATAAAAATCTTTTTCAAATTCATCGAGTAATCTTTTCTGATCAGAATCGAAGAAAGTATCCACAATTTCATCAGCTACCCGAACAAAACCATAAAGGCTGTAAATAGCCTTTCTCATTTTGCCTGGAAGAAAACTCACTGAAATAGAAAAAGAAGTACTGTATTTTTTAGTGAAAATCTTGCTTGTTTTAAAAGAAACTTCGTCGTAAAGATTCATATTGGATATTAGTTTGCTTAATAAGACCAAAACAGCAATTTAAGGAAATTGTTTAATAAAAAGAAATAATTTATTAAGTTAAAGTCAGAACACTCAAGTTTGAATATTCAGAAAAATCCATACCTAACAATAAGAAGTTAACAACTAAGCGATTCTACTTTTATCAAGCCTAACAAATGTTTTAGAAAAGAATCTTACTTCAATTACGTCCTGAATAATTTAAATTCATGAAGAGAAACCAGAAATCATAGAATATTGCAGTAATTATTAACAAAACGTAAAATCATCCAATTTACTGATTTCATTAACATTTTTTGCACTATTATTTGTCATCTTTGACACATAGACACTATATATAACTTTATGGTATCTTTTTATTACTTTATTAACTAATATTACAACATTATGACACTCAACAACTCTACTTATCAGGAATTACAAAAGGAGTTCATTGAAAACAACAATCAATTAGATTTAATCTTCAATACACTACCACAATCAATGGCATTAGTGAATCCTAATTTTGAGATATTAAGAGTAAACAACAATTTTTTATCTCTGTATGGGGTAAAGAATGAAGATGTGATTGGTATTAAATGTCATTTTGCATGTTTCGGGAGTGAAAAAGTATGTGACAATTGTCTGGTAGAAAAGGCAATTAAGAGCAAAAAAACAGAAAAGAAAATCAAATCTTTTCCAAATGGTGAAGTATGTGAAATGACTGCCAGACCTGTTTTAAATGAGCAGGGAGAGGTTACACATATACTGGATATCAGAACCAATATTACAGAGTTGGTTGAAAAAGACAGGGAAATAAGAAGGATTCAATTTGCAATGGATCAATCGGCTGATGAATTTTGGTTATTCAACAACAAGTGGGAAGTAATTTATGCCAGTAATGCAGCATCAAAAAATCTTGGATATTCAATAAGTGAATTAAAGTCAATTCCATTGGGAAGAATAAACATGATTGACCGCTTAGAGAATCTGTCGGATATGATGGCACAATTAAGAAAAAAGAAGAATATCAGGATAGAGTCTGTCCAATTTAAAAAGGACGGAAATACTTACCCTTGTGAAATGAACCTTAGCTATTTCTATGACATGGAGGAATATGTATATGCAGTAGTCAGGGATATTACAAAAAGAAAGCAAAGGGAAAATGCCTTGATAGAGTCGAGAGAAAAAGCAGAAAAGGCTTTGAAATTAAAGTCAACATTTCTTGCAAATATGAGCCATGAAATCAGAACACCATTAAACGCAATAATAGGATTTTCAAGCTTTATAATGGATGATGAACTTGAAGAAGCAACAAAAAACGAGTTAAAAAAGGACATTGTAGAAAACAGCAATTATTTGTTGTCGATAATAAGTGATATAATGGAAATATCTCAAATAGAATCGGGAAACAGGAATACAGAAGCTGTTGACTTCAATGTTGCCGGGCTTTTAAATAATATTTACAATGACTTTTCCGGTTTTACGACAGAGACATTGCACCTTGACCTGAGTCTGAACATCCCAGAAAACTTACTAATAGTAAAAAGTGATAAAAGCATGATTAAAAAGATAATGACATACTTATTAAAAAATGCTTTCAAATTCACAAGTAAGGGAATGATAACAATAGGATGTACTTATGATGAAAGGAAAAAAGGATACAATTTCTATGTTGAAGATACGGGTATTGGAATAGAGAAGGAATATTTTTCAGAAATATTTGAACCATTTTTTCAGATTGACCCAATGGTAAAAGGGACAGGAATAGGTTTAACTATATGTCAGGGATTAGCATTAATTCTTGATTCAAAAATAAAAGTTGAAAGTATGGTTACGAAAGGAAGCAAGTTTAGTTTTATTATTAAAACCAAGTAACGAATGGGGCAATTTTAGATTGCCCTATTCTTCTATTCTCTATTTTAAAAAAAATATAAACTAATTTATTCAACAGCAAAAATAATTTACTTAAAGTTTTTTATTTGAAGATTCTAATTCGTAAATTGAATACGCAATTTTCAAATAAAGAATGAATTATAATTCAGAATCATCAGACAAATTCAGGACAATATTCAATTTAAGTCCTGTAGCAGCAATTATATCTGATCTAAAAACGGGGTGCTACAGTGATGTCAATGAGCAATATTGTAAACTAACAGGATATTCAAGTGATGAGCTGATAGGTAAATCAGCAAGAGAAATAGGGATATGGAGTTCTTCAACTCCAAGGGAAGAGTATATAGAACTTATAAAAAGCAAGAAAAACCTTAAAGAAGTACCTCTCCAGATAAAAACCAAACAAAATGAAATAAAGGATATTTTATGGACTGCTGAAATAATAAAATTTGATGACAGTGAATATATTCTCTCTATGATTCATGACGTCACTGAGCAAAAGAAAATCGAAGAGCTATATAAATGGTCAGGACTGACACTTCAAAAGCAAAAGAAAATATTCAACATTTTAAACAATATAATATCAAATGCCAATAAGGCAGAAGATATGCTATCCTTATATAAGATCATTACTGGAGATATATTAAGATTGCTTGATTTTGATGCCGGAGGCATCTATCTTATTGACCCTGAAATTGAAAAAGCCAGATTAGTATATTCAGAAAATGCTCCTGATGACTTCATTAAAAAAGTAAAAGTTCTGAAAATTACCAGACCAATATATTCAGATATTTTCATCAGGGGAGAAGCACTTTTCAATGATCATTATGAAACATTATCACCTGTAGCTTTATCAACCTATGGTGTATGTTCATTGGCAAGTGTTCCGCTAGTTTCAAAGAAGAAAGTAATAGGGGCATTAAATTTTTTAAGTACAAGACGCCCGATAATATCAGAAGATGAAAAGTTTCTTTTGATTTCAATTGGTAACGAAGCCGGGACAATAATTAACAGGATAAGGGCAGAAGAAGAATCGAAGGCAGCTGCATTAAACCTGGAATCACTTTTCAGTTCTATAGATGAAATGGTATTCATTCTTGATTTAAAAGGAAATATAATCAATGCAAATGATGCAGTTTGCCGAAGGTTAAATTACACTAAAGAAGAACTTGAGAAGATGCATATTATATCGTTGCATGCCCCGGAGGATATTGAAAAAGCCAAAACAATTTTAAAAGCAATGATTGAGGGAATTGTTGATTTTTGTCCACTTGATTTGTATTCAAAGAATGGTGAAAGGATAGCCTCAGAAACAAAAGTCTCCTTCGGGTTATGGGACAATAAAAAAGTTTTATTTGGAGTTACAAGGGATATTACTGACAGAAAAAAATCGATAGAATTAATCAGAAAGAGTGAAGAAAAGTACCGAAATATATTTGAAAATATTCAGGATGTTTATTTTGAGGCCGACATGGAAGGAAAAGTAGTTGAAGTAAGTCCATCTATTGAAGTATTAAGTAAAGGAATATTCAACAGAGATAATTTCATAGGGAAGAATATAAACGAATTTTATTTGGACTTAGAGGACAGGGAAGTTATGTTGACTGAACTAAAGAACAAAGGTTTTGTTTCAGACTATGCAGTAAACTTAAAAAACATAGATGGTACAATTATAACATGTTCAATCAGTTCTAAGTTACTTTTCGGGGAAAATGGGATTCCGAAAATGATTGTAGGTTCACTAAGAGACATTACTGAAAGAAAGAAATCTGAAGATGAATTAGTTATAGCTAAAGAGAGGGCTGAAGAATCGGACAAATTGAAATCAGCATTTCTTGCAAACATAAGTCATGAAATAAGAACACCGATGAACAGCATACTTGGGTTTGCCGAATTGCTGTCAGATCCCGAGGTTTCTCCTGAAGAACAAGGCAAATATCTTAAGGTTATAGAGCAAAGCGGAAGAAGAATGTTGAATATTATAAATGATATTATTGACATATCAAAAATAGAATCGGGACAAGTAACGCTAAAACCAGAAGAGATATTATTAAATCAAATGATAAAAGATCTTTTGATTTTCTTCATTCCTGAGACCAAATCCAGGAATATTTCTATAAAGCATAGTTGTGGCCTTCCAGATGAAGAAAGCATAATAATTGCTGATCGAACAAAACTTGTACAGGTAATGACAAATTTGCTGAAAAATGCTTTTAAATTCATTAAATCAGGACAAATAGAATTTGGTTATGAAAGAAAAAATAATTTTATAGAGTTTTTCGTAAAAGATAATGGTCCCGGAATTGAATTTGAAATGATAAATCATATTTTTGACCGGTTTAGGCAGGGTAATATTTCATATACCAAATCGCAGGAAGGAGCAGGATTAGGGCTTGCAATTTCTAAATCATATGTAGAACTTATGGGAGGAAAAATATGGGTAGAAAGTGAAGTCGGTTCAGGAAGTACCTTCTATTTCAATATACCTTACAAAAAATGACTCTGAACAAGAAAATTAAATCGAATGAGGATGCAGACAAAAATGAAATGAATCGCATCAATTCTTGTCTGAAGGAATCAAATGAAAAAATAAATTTCATACTTGATTCCACAAATATTGGGTTATGGGAATGGAATATCCAAACCGGCGAGATCAACATCAACGACCAATGGGCTAAAATTATAGGTTATAAAATAGAAGAGCTAAAGCCGTTCTCTCTTGAAAAGTTAAGCTCATTATGCAACCTTGAAGACTTACCCGATATTGAAGGTCTTCTTAAAAATTTTCTTGCCAGCAACATTTCTGTTTTTGAATTAGACTTTAGAATAAAACACAAAAAAGGAAATTGGAGGTGGGTACATTACAAAGGTAAAGTTTTCAAACGTGACAAGCTTGGAATACCTTTAATATTAATGGGCATTCAACAGGATATTACAAAGAGAAAAAGTCTTGAAGAAAAATTCAAAGCTATCTTTGAAAATAATGCAACACCAACAGCAATTATTGAAAAAGATCAAAGTATTTCACTTGTAAATGAAGCCTATTGCAATATGAGCGGATATACTAAAGAAGAGGCAACATTTAAAAAGTGGACTGAGCATATTCCTGAAGAAGATTTGCCAATTTTACTTGAAATCAACAAAAAAAGATTGGAAAATCCCTCTCAGGCACCCAAAAGTTATCAATTGAGCTTCATAAGGAAAGATGGCACACTACGAAATGGACTGGTTCATGTTTCAATAATACATGCATCAAAAAAAATGGTAGTCTCATTTCTTGATATTACCAAGCAAAAGGAAGCTGAAAAAGCTTTACAAAAAAGTGAGATGAGATTAAAAACAGCTCAGATGATATCTCAGATTGGAAATTGGGAACTTGATCCCAAAACCCGAAAAATATGGTTATCTGATGAGTCAATTGAGATATTGGGGCTTGAACGAGGTGTATTCAAATATCCTATAGAGTATATGCTAAACCTTTTAATAGACAAAGAACAGAAAATTATTACAAGTGCTGAAGATATTGGAAAATTGAATTTAACAGATTTTACAAAATACAAAGAAGAATTTACAATTAAGAGGCCCAATGACAATGAAACACGAATTGTCGACATAATAACTGATGTACTATTCTCAATAGACGGGAAACCGGAAAAAATTATTGGAATTATTCATGACATTACAGATCAAAAGAAGATGATTCAAACATTGAAAGAAAGTGAAGAAATTCACAGACTTATGTTTGAAACATCTCAAGAAGGTATTCTTATTGCACAGGACATGAAGATTGTTTACTTTAATCCAATTATAAAGGAAGTGTCCGGGTATGATGATAATGAATTAAAAAAGTTAGAAATCATTGATATTGTTCATCCTGAAGACAAAAAAAAGGTAGTAGAAAACTACCGGAAAAGATTGAATAATGAAGATGTTGAAAAAAGATACGAATTCAGATTTATAAGAAAAGGAGGATCAATAAGATGGGTAACGATGACCGGTGCAAAGCTCAACTGGAATGGCAGACCGGCTTCATTTAACTTTATTACCGACATACATGAACAAAAAGAAGCACTTGAAAAATTAAGCAAAAGCGAAGAAAAATACAGAATTATCACTGAAAACGCCTCAGATGTTATCTGGGTAATGAATTTTGACAAGAAAAAACTAACATATATAAGTCCGGCAATTAAATCTTTACGAGGCCTTACAGTTGAAGAAGCCTTAGATGAAAATTTTCTTGGAAAAAATTCAAACGAAACGAACAAAAGGCTAATATTTCATTTGGAAAAAGACTATACAAAATTCTTAACAAACAATTCAAATAATTATTTCATAGAAGAGATACAACAGGAATGTAAAGATGGAAGGCTGATTTGGGTAGAGATATCGTGCAGGTTCAACTATAATAAACATGGTGATTTGGAAGTCATTGGTGTAAGCAGGAATATAGAAGAGAGAAAGAAAATGGAAGCTGCTATTTTAAAAAATGCCCGAAAACTAAGAGAGCTAATTGCGACGAAAGACAAATTCTTTTCCATCATTTCTCATGATTTAAGAAATCCCATTGTTACATTGATTGGCGTTGCACAGATGATGGCTGATGAAAAAGCTGACTTTTCAAAAGAAGAATATCTTGAATTATCAAAATATTTCTACAGCACATCGACTGCAACATTAGGATTGTTGGAAAATCTTCTTCAATGGTCTAAAATACAAATGAACGGGATGCAGTTTTTCCCTGAGAAAATAAAAATTGAAGAGTTCTTCAACACCTGTGATGCGTCAACAATTGAAATGGCAAAAAAGAAAACTGTAAATCTTGAAATGAAATGTCAACCCGGAATTTTTGTTACCGCCGATGAAAACATGCTTCATTCGGTTTTGAGAAATCTGGTTACAAATGCAATAAAATTTTCTCATCGTGGAGGAACAGTAAAAATTGGAGCTGAGAGATATGATGATAAAGTAAGATTCTCTGTAACTGACAATGGTATTGGTATTGACAGAGACAGACTAATGAAACTTTTCAGGATAGATGCAAATATATCAAGACCCGGAACTGAGAATGAACCGAGTACAGGTTTAGGATTAATTTTATGCAAGGAGTTTATTGAAAAACATGGAGGTGAAATTTGGGCTGAAAGTATAGTAAATAAAGGAACTACATTCTATTTTACTGTTCCTGATTCTTCAAAAAGGATGGCTTATAATTAGATTGTACGTAAACATAAAAAAGTGGCTACTCAACCATATAGATATTGGCTTTTATCTTCAACCAATCATTCTTCCATTCTTTTGAAACCACCCTGCAAAAGAATAATTTTCCTGCATCCATAAGACGAGAGCATACTAAATTCATATCCGCAGGCACAAAACCAATTCGTATGTTTTCGCAATATATTGCAATAGCAAACTTATCGTATTTGTTGTCCGGTTGCCTCTTCATTGTAAGAACTTTTTCGGGAATAATTAAGCTTTCAACTGTTTCAATACTTTCACAATATGAAGTGCCTGCAATTACAACTTCCAATATAAAAATTTCTTGTTTGAAAGGTTCTATACCAGTATTCTTTCCACTTAGAAGTGATAGTAATCCTGGGGTTACAGGTATTATTGACTCATTCATCGATCATTATATTTATGATGTTGCTATATCTGGAAATTTCTTCTTCGAAAGATTCAATTTTAGAAATAATTTCTTGTCGCTTATTGACAATATATTGATCATCAAAAATTAAATCTTTAATATTGAATGGAAATGTTTGGTTTAACTGATTGATTTTCTCTTTCAACAAGTCAATATTTTTCTGTAGATGATTAATTCTTGTCTGCTTGTTATCAGGAGTCAAGTTCAATAAACTATCAGTATTATATTCATCCAGATAAAGTAGAATGTTTTGAAGATCAAAAAGAAGGCCAAGCTCATAAGCAGTTTTAACCTTAACAAATAAGTCCTTTTCATCTTCAGATTGATTTGGATTCAAATCGGGATGAAGTTTTTTACAAAGAACTCTGAAAATTTCTTTTAGCTTTTTAGCTTCATATTCCGGAATAAGATGTGACAGTAATTTTTTTGCATCTTCTAGTGCATCAGATTGCGCTTTAATTTGATCGTAATAATCTCTTAATCTTTTATTTATTAAGTTTTCTATTTGAATCAAGTCTGGTTTTTCATCTCTGTTGATTGCTGCCTGAATAAAATTCATTTTCATTTTAAGGCTTGTAGCTTCTGCTTGTTTTTTTAGATACTCTAGTTGAAGATGACCCAATTTTTCCAGATAAACTGAGGTAAGGATATCAGATTCATTTTCGACCATATCCTTATGACGGGTATACAGATCTAAGAATTCGATGTGCAGTTGCTCGAGTTTAGCTGTTAATTCCTCATTCGATTCAGATAACAAAGGCAAGTTAAAGTTCATGTTCGGTGAAGTTAATCAGAAAAAACCATTTGAAGAAATTTTGAAAAGGTAAATGATTAAGATATCATTCCGTAAATTAGTGATCCTAGCGGGATCACCTGATTAACAACCAGAATTTACAAAGAAGCTTGAAATGATTGAATTTCAGGCTTTTTCTATTTTATAGCTATCCCCTACTACCCTGAAATCTACAATGAAACTTGTTTCTGGAGGGACTAAATCGAGACCTATCTGACTTAGAACTTCTATAGGTCTCTCCAAACTCTATAAATGCTTCATTATTTTGCAGTTAGTTGCAGTTTTTTGCACTTCAATTAGTCTTAAAAATCAATCAATTTTGTAAAAAAAAAGTTAAATTTTTAAATTGATTTTCATGGACACATTAACAATTTAATTACAGTTGAAAAAAAACAAGATCACGGAAGATGGA
>JAGOCT010000381.1 GCA_017998585.1 Candidatus Cloacimonadota bacterium
CTTTAAAACGACATATAGGAACGATAAAAAACCATACTTATGTAATGGTTTTACGCTAGGTTCACACGGTGAATATTTTTCAGACAGAAACAGCAACAAAAATATTCAGTTCCCTTATAGTGAGTATTCAGGGCATTTCTGTCTTGGAATTATTTATAGCCGGACTGAAGGTTCATCTATTGATGAGACTCACTGTTATGATATTTCAGCGTTAAAATCAATTTCCTCTGTTGTGAAAGACTTTCAATTTTTTGTAGTCGAAAAATGGAAAATTGCCAGTGATAAAAGTGGTAGCGGTAATACTGCAAATATTGGCAGTATAAATCAAATTGATGACATTATAAATGACAGAGGGATGTTTTCAAAATTAGGTTAAAAATGGTTTGATGATTATTGGATAAATTATAAGAAGATTAAAGTAACTACAGATGATGGGAAAATGACTATTATATCCACTCTGAAAGAATTTGTTGAGTACCGAAAAGGTGATGTTAGTTTGATCGTGCCAAAAAGAAACAGGGAGTAACGAATTGAGTAAAAAAATATACGTGCCACCAATCAAGTCTCAAGGAATAAAAACAAAATTAGTGCCATGGATTAGTAGTATAGTTTCAGAGCATTTTATTAATACATGGATAGAACCATTTATGGGGACTGGTGTTGTGGCATACAATATTGCTCCCAAAAAAGCGATTCTATGCGATACAAACCCGCATATTATAAATTTTTATAAAGCCATTCAAAAGAAAGAAATAACACCAGCTCTTGCAAAAATATTTTTAAAAGAAGAAGGAGCCTTGTTATCATCAAAAGGAGAAGATCATTTTTATACGATAAGGGAAAGGTTTAATAAAGAACATAACCCCTTAGATTTTCTCTTTTTAAACCGATCATGCTTCAATGGAATGATAAGATTCAATCGTAAGGGAGAATTTAATGTTCCCTTCTGTCGAAAACCAGAACGATTTGCACAAGCTTATATTACAAAAATCATCAATCAACTGGAATATGTTTTTTATTTAGTACAATTTAACCATATTGATTATATCTGCCAAGATTTCAAGGAGACTATAGCTTTAGCAAAAGAAGGTGATATCATATATTGTGACCCGCCTTATATTGACAGATATGCTGATTATTTTAATGGTTGGGATGAAGAAAAAGAAAAAGAATTATACGTAGCTTTAAAAAATACTAAAGCAACTTTCATATTATCAACATGGCATCATAACGATTTTAGAAAAAATGATTATATCGAAAGCCTATGGAGTGAATATCCTATTCTTACAAGAGATCATTATTATCATGTTGGAGCCAAAGAGTCAAATCGTAACCCAATGGTTGAAGCTTTAATAACAAATTATTATGCTAATCCAATAGAGTATTGTCAAAAGAATATCGAACAGTTAACACTTTTTGATTGTAATACGAATAAAGCTTAGGGTATCAGCATATAGTCATACTTAATCTATCAGAACTGATTTACAGGATATTCAAATCATTCTAGACCTGTTTCTGATACTACCTTTTATGTTTTTTATTGACAAATCTTTCGTGTCCTTAAATTTGTATTTGAACTAGAATGCGAGGATAATATGTTTGATAAGCTCATTAAATTCTTCTTAGGTGACCGAAACGAAAAAGAATTAAAAAAAGTGTTACCGGTTGTTGAAGCCATCAATAAAGAGTTTGAACAACTCTATAAACTGAGTGATGAAGAACTCAAAGAAAAAGTCAATCAAATCCGTCATGATATCCGTGAAGACCTGAGTCCATTGGAAAATGAACTCGAAAAACTCAGACGCGATTACCAGGAAACTGCTGATGATAAAGAAAAAACCTCTATTAGCAATAAAATAGACGAAAAAGCAAAAGAATTAAAAGAAAATACTCAGACGATACTTGATGAAAACCTGATTGAGGTATTCGCAATCGTCAAAGAGACCTGCCGTCGTCTTGTCGGCATGGAATATGATGTCAGAGGGCATAAAATGCGTTGGGATATGGTGCCATTTGATGTCCAGCTGATTGGTGGGATTGCACTTCATCAGGGAAATATAGCCGAAATGGCAACCGGTGAAGGTAAAACATTAGTGGCTACACTTCCCCTCTTTTTAAATGCTTTAACTGGCCGTGGCGTTCATCTGGTAACAGTCAATGACTATCTGGTTCAGCGTGACTCTGAATGGATGAAGCCAATCTTTGATTTTCACAATATCACAGTAGGAACCATTCTGACCAATATGCATTTCAGCGATAGACAAAGCGCTTATGCCTGTGATATAACCTACGGAACCAACAGTGAGTTTGGTTTTGACTACCTGAGAGATAATATGGCAGTCAATCACGAACAGCTGGTTCAGAGAAGTCATTTCTTTGCGATCATTGACGAAGCAGACTCTGTACTGATTGATGAAGCCCGTACACCGCTGATTATCTCTGGTCCTGTGGCTGACAGTAAAAACTATTATGATGATATCAATCCGATTATTCAGAGACTGGTCAGTCTGCAGAATCAATATGTTCAGCGTCTCATGACTGAAATTCGTAATCTCCAAAAAGGAGAAAGTTTTTCTAATGATGAAAGTAACGAACTGGGGCGTAAATTACTGCTTGTAAAACGCGCTGCCCCTAAAAATAAAGCCTTTATCAAAATGATGAAGGAACATGATCTAAAAAAACTCGTTCAGGACTATGAAGGCTGGATGCTGAGAGATAAAAAGATGCACGAACTCGATGCCGAACTCTATTATTCGGTTGAAGAAGCCAATCATAGCGCTGATCTTTGTGAGAAGGGGCAGGAAGAACTTTCTAAAAGATTTCCTAATCTTTTCGTGATTGAGCACCTGGATGAAGCTTTGCAAAAGATTGATCAGAATGAAAATCTCAGTCTGGAAGAAAAAATACGCCAGAAAGAAAAAAAGACATCTGATTATATTGAAAAAAATGAGTATCTGCACAATATTTCTCAGTTGATCAAGGCATATGCACTGTTTGAAAAAGATATTGAATATGTCGTTGTGGATAACAAGGT
>JAGOCT010000382.1 GCA_017998585.1 Candidatus Cloacimonadota bacterium
TTTTGATTTGCTCAATACCCGCCTGATTAAAGGTTATCTGTTTAACCGTTCCGCCGGCAGTTGGCACTGCAAAAAGGTCATATTTGTAGGCAAAAACCAGTAGTTTGCCATTTGGAGATACAGAAAAAGCACTTGCTTTATTATTATTAACTTCTTCAACAATACTGCTGTTCAAAAAGTCTTCTGCAATTTCTATTTTTATTTCTTCAGGTTTTTTGCTGTTGGGATCCAGTTTCCATATTTTATTAAAGTATTCAAAGACAATCTGATCCTGATTGGATATGGATAAATCACGAGGTGACCAGGTATCAAAGTGAGTGAGCTGAACCGGCTTTGAAAAATCATTCAGTTTACTTTTATAAATCTGAAATACTTTAGAGTCTGATGCGCAGAAATATACTTCATCTTTATTGACCCTTGAAAAAACAGGATAACGCTCAGTCGTTTCAGTTTGAGTTAACTGAGTATATTTTTTTGATTTGATATCGTAAAGAAAAAGATCTCCGTTATGACTGCCTTTATAGGCTTCGCGATAAGGATCTCCGCCTTTGTTAAAAATTATTTTTTGATCATCGGCAGATAGTTCGGCAAATGAATCTGCAAAATCTGAAACTGCAACAGGGCGTTTTTGGTCATTGATATTGACTTTCACAAAGATTGATTTTTCTCCTGGGATATAAATAGCAGCTAATAAGTGTTGGTTATCATGATACCAGTCATGCAGAGTAAGCCTTTCTGATGATATCGCTTTTGCAAGTCCCCCTTTTGAAGGCATAACATAAATCTGATTAAGACCTTCTCTGTCTGAGTTGAAGGCAATCATGCTGCCATCAGGAGAAAATACAGGATTACTGTCTTTTCCTGATGTACTGGTTAAGCGTTTGGCGATACCACCATTATAGTCAACGATCCATAAATCATCCATATAAGAAAAACAGATTTGTGATCCATCAGGGGAGATCGCCGGATCAATCATAAATTCTGGTTCAAATGCAAACATCATTCCTATGCTAAGAATGAGCATCAATAACAGTAATAATTTTTTCATGATCTACCTCTTATCTTGTTTTTTAAACGAATATTCTATTAAAGCATGTTTGTCAACTCATAATTATGTTAGTTTTGAGGATAGATATAGAAATATCTCAATATGAGAAAATAAAAGAACTCCCTGAAGTATTTTGTTTAAGAAATTTCCTTAATTATATCTCAGGGAGAGTGTAAGTCTAATTAAAAATGATTTTGAGAACATTTTTAATCAATCATTGTTTCTTCAATTCATTGTCAGTTTAAGCTGAATTTTAAGAAGAAAAAGAGTATCTGTTTTTTTAAATCCCTTTCATGATTAGTTGTTCCCATGGTTTTGAAAGGAAGTAGTTTAAAGTAATTTTCTTTTTGTTTTTATGTAGTTCAGGTACCAGATGATCGTGTTTATCCAGAACCAGAAAATGTTCAAATTTTAAATCTAATTCGTTTGCAACTTCCTGTACAATATCAATTCCATTGCTGATGACTTCTTCAGTTGTAAACTCCATTAAATTAGTATTAGAAATAAGTTCAGTGACATTGAGTTTTGAGGTAAATTCCAACATATTTTTCATTTCAATGATTTCTTCTTTAGTTTGGGTGAAAGGTCTTTTGGTATTGACGACCAGTCTGATTTCGTATCCTCTGTCCAGAATCTCTGTATGAAAACGACCAAGCGTACGACACCCAGCAGGGTCTCCTCCAACATCCAGAATGACAGCTTTTTGTGTGTTTTGAATTGCACCCTTGATTTTTGGGGAGATCATTGGCAGGTCAGCATGACTAAAATGACCTTCTGGGGCAATTACTTCAATACCAATTTTTGCAAATTCATCGCGTACATCACGGCTTCTGAAGTACGGGTTAACAACGTCTAAATCAACCAGTACAGTTTCATTTCCAGATTGATGCAATTGATTGGCAAGATTGATTGAATATTCACTCTTTCCACTTCCATAAGCACCAATAACTATGATTAAAGGGTTCATTTTATACTCCAATTATTTTCTTTTTTTTATAATGTAATGCAATACCTTGAAATGTCCAAATCATTTCAGAGAACTAGATTCTTTTGACTCTATGTTTAGAGAAGAATTTAGTTAGAATAATCATTCAGTTAGTTCATAAAAGTATAAATATTGAGGTTGATCTTCTGATTTTTCACTCAGAGTATAATAACCTTTTGAGTCACTATCCCAGCATACAGCTTCGCCCTGAGGTTCAATTTCATAATCCAGCATTTTTGCTTGTCTTGAAAAACTTAATTTGAGATCTTCATTGTTTTTTCTGGTGTAGAGCCAGATATTCATATAATTTTTTACCAATATCATTGATCCATCTGAGTTAATGTCAGCAGCAGTAATCCAGGTGCCAGGAATCGTACAAATTTTTTCTGCAACATTCAAGCTGTCGTAACTAAGTGGATACTTGATTTTATAAACACCCACTTCTGGCTCTCTTTTACTAATGATAATAATATCCTTAGTTATTGGATCAATAAAGAAGGCTTCCGCATCTCTGGCACCATCGTCATAGATGTATTTAATGGTTTGAATATTTGTTATTTTCACAACAGTTTTTTGGGGATGAAAAACAGGCTCTTCAAATTTATAAAAAGTATAATGAGAATACTGTGCTTTATTATCACCTATATCTCCAACATATAGATAATTTTTGTTGTTTTCTCTGGATATTGCAATCTCTTCCCAATCACGGTTTTTTATATTTTCTAAGATGAGTTCACCTTTTTTAGTACCGAATGAATCAATAATGAAAATTTTAGCTTCTCCGCCAGAATCATTATGCGTGTAAAGCAATTCAGCATTTGTACGTCCTTTGATGAGGCCTGAAGCTTCATCTGCATCGTTAAAATTAAGCAAATGCTTAGAATATAAAAGCATACATGAAAAAAGAATAGTCAATACGATTAATGATTGTTTCATTATTTTCTCCTTTAAAAGGATAAATAAAAA
>JAGOCT010000383.1 GCA_017998585.1 Candidatus Cloacimonadota bacterium
ATAATAATGTGATTAAGATTGCGATTGAAAAGCGCATAATCTTCTCCTTTCCATTTTTCCTGTTTACAATAATTACAAAACAAAGGTCTTTGTGTCAAGTTTATTTTTACATTTTTGAGTTTTTTTTCTGAAAATTGTCCATTTTTACTTTGCTTATGACTTTGTAATACCTCCGGTTCTCTGCATTAACTAATTGTGATATAATCCTTTGATGCTGGATTTCCTTCGATTATTTTAAAAATCTTCTCACTTTTTAAAATTTAATTTGACAAATCATATCAATTTGTGTACAATATTATTAATTACATTATGGGGAGGAAAGATGCAGTCAAGACTCGAAGATATCCTTGAAACGATAAAAAAAGTGCAATTAATTGTAACGAATATGGCGAATAACGATTTATCTGTTAAATTTGAAAAAACTAAAACACCTGAAATGCAGGAGCTTGTTGGTTCTTTAGAATCTATGCGTCATAATCTGGCTGAAATCATAGCAGAAATCAGCTCTGATTCAGGAAGTCTGTTAACTTCTGCTGAAGAGCTTCATAACCTGTCTGAAAAAGTGCAGACAACCTCCAAACACATGAATCAAAAGGCTGAACAAGTCGCTCATGCGACCAACGAGATGACTGATAATATGAACAGTGTCTCGGCAGCTGCGGAAGAACTCAGTACCAATATGGCGACTGTTGCCAATAATGCCAATGAATCTGCTCAAAATATCAATAGTGTGGCTGCTGCAACTGAAGAAATGACTGCTACTATCTCAGAAATTGCAAATAATGCAGATAAAGCGAAAAATATTGTCGATTCTGCTGTTTCCAGTGTCAAAAATGCTACGCATAAAATCGAAGAGCTCAATAAAGCTACAAAAGAAATCAATGCGGTAACCTCCTCAATCGCAGGAATTTCTGAACAAACAAAGTTGCTGGCACTGAATGCAACCATTGAAGCGGCTCGTGCTGGTGAAGCCGGTGTCCGTTTTGCAGTTGTCGCCAGCGAAGTCAAAGCACTTGCAGTTGAAACCAATAAAGCGACTTCTGAAATCAGAAATAAAGTCAATGCCATGCTGAATGCTGCGGAAGCCACTATCAATGAGATCTCCAGTATCCATAAAGTTATCAATTCAGTGAATGAAATTGTGGCCAATATTGCCATTTCTGTGGACATGCAGTCAGATACAACCAAAGAGATTGCTTCCAGCATCACTCATGCAGCTCACGGAATTGTAGAAGTAACGAATGCGGTAAACGAAGCGAACTTTGCTGTCAGGGAAGTAGCAAAGAATATCACTGAAGCAGCTACTCTGGCTAATGATGTAGCAGGAGCCATCAATTCTGTATCCAGTGACAGTGTGAAGCTTAAAGACAATGCAACCATGCTCTATGTCGGCGCTATGGAGGTGAATAGTCGTGGTTCTGACCTCAACAGAATGGTCGATATGATTAAATTACCTCATGATTTGGCCTCTAAAAAGAGTAAGACAAATCTCTTATTTAAATTTTCTGAACCTTTTAGAGTGGATGTTAAGGATATGGACACTCAACATATCGGTATCTTTGATTTTATCAATCGAATCCATGCAGCCCTTAAACAAAATAAAGGGCATGGCGAAATCTCACGTATTGTTACAGATATGAGAAACTTTACCTCAAAACATTTTAAAGAGGAAGAAGTACTGATGAGAAAAATCAATTATCGGGATCTGGATAAACAGATTTCAGCTCATAATAACCTCATCAGCAGAGTTGATCAGATCATCAATCAGTTTAACTCAAATCAGGAAGTGAATATGATTGAAGTCATGGTATTCCTGAAAGACTGGCTGGTAGGTCATATAATGGGTATGGATAAAAAATATGCCCCATTTATGCATGATAAAAATATTTATTAAAGACTGAAATAAAACAATTTAAGCGGAGTAACTGTACTCCGCTTGATTATTTTATCGCTTATTTTTTAAAAACCTGATTAATTTATCTTTCTACTCAGAGGATAGCCAGGGGGATTATGACAGCTCAGCCTTATCCATTAATAATTTTTCAAGTAGTTGCCATTCCTGAACGAGTTCTTCCTGGATAGACTCAAATTTCCCTTCATTATGCTTGATGTCCATTTCAATATTTTTAGCCAGTTCAGAGAAATATTTTAGGCTCATATTGGCGGCTGCTCCTTTAATGGTATGGGCAGTCATTTTAATTTTATCCATATCTTTCTGTTTGACAGCCTGTGATAAGTCTGACACATAAGCAGGAAAATCTTCCAGAATCACCTGAATCAATTCCTGAACTACCGAGTGATTTTGACCTGTTTTTTTGAGTAATTCTGCTTTATCAAAATGTACCGGCTCAGCAGTCTGATCACGATACACAATATTTTCCTGTGGTATTGGCACTTCTCCGTTTGGAGATTGATATGATTCAATCTTCAGAAAATGGGATAAAATCGCTTTCAATTGATCAATTTCAACAGGTTTTTGTAAAAAATCATCCATACCAGCCCCAAAACATTTTTCTTTCTCCTCTTTTAAAACACCTGCTGTCAATGCAATTACTGGAATCCTGCGCCATATATGTTCCCTGATTAAACGGGTAGCACTGATACCATCCATAACGGGCATTTGTATATCCATCAAAACCAAATCAATCATCTGATTTTCTTTTAAAAAATCAAACGCTTCCTGTCCGTTTGATGCTTCTGTTAAAATGGCAGCTGGTAATAACGATTTCAAATAGTTTTTTATCAAACTCATATTGGTAGGGATATCATCAACTATCATGATATGATATGTATTTTTGCTGATTGTTGTTAAATGCTTTTCATAATTATATTTCGATTCGAAGAAAGAAGCAAGTGAAAGTGTGTCGAAATGCTTCATATAGTAAGAAAAATCACTGTATTTTAATGGTTTTTCAAGGCAATAATCCACATTGTAAGTAAGACAATCGTCCAGTACTTCTTTTTTGTTAGAACGGAACAAGATAACAAACTTT
>JAGOCT010000016.1 GCA_017998585.1 Candidatus Cloacimonadota bacterium
AAAATTTGATTCATTCGGATCTTACGTTCCTCCAAAAATAGTAAATAATTATGATTTAGAAAGACTGGTTGATACTTCTGATGAATGGATAAAAACCCGAACAGGAATGTTTGAAAGACATTTTTGTGAAACTCACGAAGCGGCTTCAGATCTCGCATTTCAAGCAGCAGAAAAAGCGATTTATTCTTCAAAATCAACCCGTTTAAAAGATATACAAATGATTATCGTGGGCACCATTTCCGGTGATCACCCCTTTCCTGCTACCGCATGTATTTTACAACAAAAACTGGGATTAAAAGATATACCCGCTTTTGATGTTTCTGCTGGTTGTACCGGATTTATATATGCAGCTGATATCGCAAGAAGATATATAGAAAGCGGTATTTATGACACGATTCTGGTAGTGGGCGTTGAGGTACTCACTAAGTTAATCAACTGGAGCGACAGAGGGACCTGTGTCTTGTTTGGAGATGGAGCAGGTGCTGCCATCATGAAACGTGCTGAAAAAAATGAATTATCTAGAATTATTGATTCAAAAATCGGTGCTGATGCATCTGAATGGGAGCTTTTGATTCAAAAAGCAGGTGGTTCAAGATATCCTGCATCTGAAGCGACCTTAAAAGAAAATGCACATACGGTTTACATGGAAGGCAATAAAATATTTAAACATGCCGTTCGTTCTATGTATAATATTAGTGTCGATCTAATGAAAAAAAACAACATGGATGTTAAAGATATTGACTGGGTTGTCTCTCATCAGGCAAATCTCAGAATTATCGATGCACTTGCTGATAAATTTAAAGCCCCCAAATCAAAAGTAATTGTCAGCATCGAAAAATATGCCAATACCTCTTCATCATCTATTCCTCTGGCAGTAACAGATGCTATCAATGAAGGTAAAATCCGAAAAGGAGATATTGTCCTTCTCACAGCATTTGGTGCAGGATTAACATACGGCAGTTTAATCTTCCGTTATTAATCATTTCCTTATAAGAAAAGGAGTTATAATGTCTTATAAAAACAATAAAATTGCATTTGTTTTCCCTGGACAAGGGGCTCAATATATCGGAATGGCAACAGATTTTTTTCAGAATAATGAAGATTATCAGTTAGTCTTAAATCAATTTAAAGAGAAATCAGGCTTTGACTTAGCTGATATCATGAGTAAGGGACCAGAAGATCAGTTAAAAGATACAAAGTTTACTCAGCCTGCCATTCTGTTTCACAGCATTGTAGCATGTCTTGAATTAAAGAAGAAAATGGATATTTTACCTGACTTTGTTGCAGGACATTCTCTTGGAGAATTTTCAGCATTAGTAGCAAATGGCGTCTTAACTTTTAGTGATGCACTTTATCTCGTCCACAAACGTGGAGAATTCATGATAAAAGCAAATGATGGCCAAGATTTTGCAATGTCAGCAGTTTTAGGTCTTTCTCCAGAAAAAGTAAAAGAAATCTGTGAAAAAGCCTCTGAAACAGCACTTGTCGTTGCTGCTAATTTTAATACACCAGTTCAGACAGTCATCTCAGGTACTAAATCAGGTGTTGAGAAAGCAACCGAGCTTGCCAAAGAAGCAAAAGCGAAAAGAGTCATGCCATTAGTAGTTGGAGGTCCTTTTCATTCTCCTTTAATTGAAAAAGCAGGCACCTGGTTAGAAAAGGAAATGGTAAATATTGCATTTAGTACTACAGAAATACCAGTAGTATCTAATATCAATGCTTTACCAGAAACAGATCCGTTAAAGATTAAACTTAATCTGGTGGAACAGGTCACTCATTCTGTTCAGTGGGTAGATACAATCAATTATCTGAAAGAACAAAATGTTAATTTGTTCATTGAGTTTGGTCCTCAAAAAGTATTGAGTGGAATGATTACTAAAATCCATGAGAATGCAAAAGTGTTCAATATCGACAAAATAGCTGATGTTGAAAATGTGATAAATCAACTGGAGTCATTATGAAAAGATTTGAAAATAAAGTAGTGATTGTAACTGGTTCAGCCCGTGGTATTGGATTCACAATCGCAGAAAGATTTGCTCAGGAAGGTGCAATTACCATAATTTCTGATATTTCAGAAGAAGCAGTCAATCAAGCTGTTACAAAATTAACAGAGCAAAATTATCTTGCTGATGGTTTTGTTATCAATGTCACAGATTCAACACAGGTAGAAACGACATTTAAAGCAATTATCGCAAAATATCAAAGAATTGATGTACTGATAAATAATGCAGGTATCACTAAAGATACACTGATCATGCGTATGAAAGAAACTGATTGGGATGCAGTCATCAATGTCAATTTGAAAGGCACATTTAATTGTATCCAAAAAGTATCCAGATTCATGTTAAATCAAAAATCTGGGAACATTATCAATATCGCTTCAGTTATTGGTCTGATGGGCAATATAGGTCAAAGTAACTATGCGGCTTCAAAAGGCGGTATTATTGCTCTGACAAAATCCACAGCAAAAGAATTTGCATCCCGTAACATCAGAGCAAATGCTATTGCGCCAGGATTTATTGAAACAGAAATGACGGCACAACTAAATGCCGAAGTAGTAGAAAATTATGCAAAAGCCATTCCTCTCCAGAGAATGGGTAAACCTGTTGATGTTGCTAATGCATGCCTATTCTTGGCATCTGATGAAGCAGCATATATTACCGGTCAAACCATTCAGGTTGACGGTGGCTTAATAATGTCATAAAATACAGACTCTAAAATGGAGGAAAGAATGGATATCGCAGCAAAAGTAAAAGAAATCATCGTTGACAAATTAGGTGTTGACGAATCAGAAATTCAGCCAAATGCTCGTTTCATCGAAGATTTAGGTGCTGACTCTTTAGATTCAGTTGAATTAATCATGAAATTCGAAGAAGAATTTGGCATTGAAATTCCAGATACAGATTCAGAAAAAATCAAATCTGTACAAGATGCTATCACTTATATCAGTGAACATGTAAACTAATTTTGTCTATGCTATTACTCAGCCAACTGAGTAATAGCATTTTTTTAAGAAAACGTGAGGTAACAAATGAATAAACGCCGTATAGTCATAACAGGTATGGGTGCAATCAGCCCGATAGGTTCAAATGTACAGGAAACCTGGAATAATCTTTTAAAAGGTGTTAGCGGTATTGACAGAATCACCCGATTTGATGCATCTGTCTATGCTGCCCAAATTGCAGGTGAAATCAAAAATTACGATCCTTTAAATTATTTTGATAAAAAAAGTATCGGCAAACTGGACCCTTATACACAATATGCAATTATAGCTGCACGTGAAGCTGTTAAAGATGCCAATCTTACACCAGAAAATTATGATCCTGAAAGAGTTGGCGTCATTACAGGTGCTGGTATCGGCGGTATGCTTTCTTTTGAAGAAGAAGCCCGAAAACTGGTTGAAAACGGGCCAAGAAGAATCAGTCCTTTCTTTATTCCTAAAATGATTTCAAATATTGCAGCTGCTTATATTGCAATAGAATATAATTTTAAAGGGATCAATTTTAACTGCGTATCAGCTTGTGCTTCAGCCAATCATGCTATTGGGACAGCATTACGTGCATTACAATATGGTGATGTGGATGTGATGATTAGCGGTGGAACAGAAGCGGCTGTCACACCTCTTTCTATTGCAGGTTTTTGTTCAATGAAAGCACTCAGTACCAGAAATGATGATCCAAAAACTGCCAGCAGACCTTTTGATGCAGGTCGTGATGGATTTGTTATGGCTGAAGGTGCCGGTATGTTAGTTCTAGAAGAACTGGAACATGCTCAAAAAAGAGGCGCTAAAATTTATGCAGAAGTGGTTGGCTACGGTGCTACAGATGACGCATTTCATATCACAGCTCCTGCTGAAAATGGAGAAGGTGGCGCAAGAGCCATGAAAATGGCAATTAAAGATGCAGGCATTACGCCAGCTGACATACAATATATCAATGCCCATGGTACATCAACTCCTCTTAATGACAAAAATGAAACAATTGCTATCAAAACTATCTTTGGCGAACAGGCATCGAAAGTAGCCGTCAATTCATCAAAATCTATGTTTGGACACACCTTGGGAGCTGCTGCAGCTTTAGAAGCAATCGTTTGTGTAAAATCAATTGAAAATAAGATAGTTCATCAAACCATAAATTACGAAACCCCTGATCCAGATTGCGACCTTGATTATGTAAGCACCGGAAACAGAGAAATTAACATTGAGTATGCTTTAAGTAATTCTCTTGGTTTTGGCGGACATAACGGTGTAATGATATTTAAAAAATTCTAATTTCTTGATGGGCAGTATTTCTGCCCATCTTTCTTATTTTTTAGTAATCTTTTTAAAAGGAGGCTCTTTGCTGTCTTTTCTTAAAAAAGTTATTAGTTATCTGACCAATAATTTCCATAATGAAAACCAAAGTCCTGAACGTATTGAAAAACTGAACCAGTTTGAAGATTTAATTTCTTATAGATTTAAGAATAAAAGTTTATTAATTGCAGCTCTGACCCATGATTCTATTTTTAGAAGAAACGAAAATGAACCTTGTACAACATCTCCTTATGAACGTATGGAATTTCTGGGTGATTCTGTCTTAGGATTAATCGTAGCAGAATATTTGTTTGCTCATTTTCCTGAAAAGGCTGAAGGAGATCTCTCTAAATATAAATCTAACATCGTATCCGAAAAATTCCTGGCGATAAAAGCACTTAATATCAAACTGGGTGAGTTTATCCAGATGAGTGATGAAGAAAGAAAAAATGGTGGTGAAGAGCGTAAATCGATCATTGCTGACACAATGGAAGCGCTTATCTGTGCTTTATATCTGGATGGTGGATTAAACAAAGCTCGTCAGTTCATCCACAAATTCATCATTGTTGGGTTTGAGAAAGACCTATTTTCAGTTGATATGATAAATTATAAAAGCATTCTTCAAGAATATACTCAAGGTAAATATCAGTGTACTCCTCAGTATGTTCTTCAACAGGAATCAGGGCCTGATCATCAAAAAACATTTATTATGGAAGTCTATATCAACTCTAAAAAATATGGTCAGGGAGAGGGTCCAAACAAAAAGGAAGCTCAGCAAAAAGCGGCTTTTTCTGCATGTAAACGTCTAAATTTATGTTAATTTACCCCGTTTTTATACCCTTTCAGGGATGCCCTTTTCGCTGTATCTATTGTCAGCAGGAAACGATTACTCACCAGGCATCAGATAGTTTTACAATAGATACAGAAAAAATTAAACAATTTATTCATAAAAATGCAGGTATTGATAAAGAAATTGCTTTTTTTGGAGGAACATTCACGGCATTAAAACCCGAAGTACAAAAGCAATTATTTAGTCAGGCATTAAAGTTATTTGATGATAAAACAAGTTTTAGAATTTCAACCAGACCTGATTTTATCAACAAAAACATTCTTTCTTTTTTAAAAGAAAATCATGTCAGGACAATTGAGCTGGGCATTCAAAGTTTTCAGGAGAATGTACTAAAAAAAAGTTACAGAGGATATACAGTAAATCAGGCAACTGAAGCATGCAAACTGATTATAGAAAATCATTTTAAATTATGTATTCAATTAATGCCAGGATTACCTGGAGATCGTATTGAGACCTTCTTAAAATCTGCAGAGATTGCTTTAAGTCTCAAACCTGATTATCTGCGTTTATATCCAACAATAGTCTTGAAAGGAACTGAGCTCGAGCGAATGTATTATGAAGGATTGTTCGAACCGTGGAATCTAGACGAAGCACTACTAGCTGTTAGTGCTGTAGTAAAAAAAACGGAAGTAAGTCCAACAAAAATTATTAAAATTGGGCTCCATTCAGATTTAAACATCACTAAAAAAGAAGTAATCAGTGGTCCGTGGCATCAAAATTTTGGAGAGCTTATCAAAGGCATTATATTTTTAGAAAAATGCCTTTCTCATGTCAAACAGGCAAAAATTCTTTACATATCCCCTTTTGATGCTTCTTTGTTACTTGGAAATCAGAAATATGTTCTTGATTTTTGTAAAAATAAATTAAGCCTAAAGCTACCCGAAAAAATAATTGTTGACAAAACACTGAAAAAAGAGTCTTATTATTTTCAAGAGATAAATATGGAGGAGATATGAAAAAAGTAATGTTTTTAACACTCATCGCTCTCATGCTGTTTTTAGCTGCCTGCGATATTAATGAACCAAAGACACCTCAATGGGATGTCAATTTTAAGGTACCTCTCATGAACAAAGACTACTATGCAGGAGACCTGATTGATAGCTTAAATTTTGGTATGGATGCAGATTCGACCATGTTCTTCTATACAGAAGGTCTAATTGAAGGCGCTGAAATTGAAGAAGGTCGCTTAAAGATTTCTGCAAATCCAGACGGTTCCGGATTTATCCCAATTGTATCATCAATCCAATTAGACTCAATTTCAATTCATAATCCTGAAATGCAGGATGATGTAGAAATTGTAAGTTCAACTGTCAGAAGTGGTCAGTTAAGATTTGAATTTACTGGCACAGATTATTCAAAACTTCAATCCGTAACGATCGCTTTTGAAGAGTTACACTCTCCTGATGGCACTCCTTATACAAAAACATTTACATCTAACGAGCTGTCAAGCATTAATGATATTGATTTAGCTAATTTTAGATTCTATCAGGAAGATCCAAATCAGATATTAACTGATATCCATTTTACAATAACTCACGAACTCAACCCTGGGGTATCAGTCCCAGCAGGCACTATTTTAACAAATGTTAAGGTAAATTATGAGAACCCCATTTATTTTTCTCAAATAAGAGGTTTGATTCATAGTCTTGAGATTGATGCTGATGACTTTTCATCAAATATTTCTGTAGAATATCCTGATAATATTGAAAATGCAATGCATATCAACTCACCAGTTGTTAAATTTAATATCTGGAATAAATTAGGCTATACCGCTTTCTTTAATGGAACCCTTGTTTCTTACAATTCCAGAACAGGTGAAAGCAGAACTTATCCTTTAGCCCAAAGAACAATTGAAAGAGCTTATACAATTGGAGACTCTACACTCACTACGCTTGAATTTACTGAATCTGTTGAACATATTATGAGTATTATGCCTGATCGTTTTGAGTTGGTTAATGCGACATTTACTCTTGATAATCCTCTTAACTTAATAGGTTTCGCACGTGAAGGTCAGGGATACTCTGGTAATTATAGAGCAACTGTTCCTTTTGATATTCAATTTACAGCAAATGAACCCATCAGACCAAAAGAACTGATAGAAATGAATATCAGCGAATCAAACAGAGATCAGATTGAAAAGAATGCAAAAAACGTTAACTTTACAGTTAAGGTTTGGAATGAATTTAATGCTGGGGCATCTGTTAATATGTATCTTTGTAATGTAAATGATAAAAATGTTGTATATCAAAATACAGAAATAAACACACCCACTCTAAAACGAGTTGTTTTCTTAAACAATAGCATTACTCCTGGTTCAGTCACATCTCCAAGTCCTGGTATTCTTGAGTTTAGTATATCAGAAGACGATTTATCAATCTTTACAGAGCATGAAACCATCTATTTTGGTATCCAATTTACATTTAATGATTCAAATACAATAATGCATTCTTATGAAAAAATCAAAGTCATATCAAGTCTTGATATTGTCATGACAATCAACGGTGACCAGGAATAGGAGGAATCATGAAGAAAATAATCATTATACTCATCATAACATGTATTGCCAGCCTCTATGCAATCAATACCCCTTCATCAATTCCCTATTCTGGAAGTTATATGCAAAGAGCAAAAGGGGTGGATGCAATATACTGGAATCCAGCGAATTTACCGAATTTGGAAACCAGAGCAGAAATGCAGATTTTACCCTTATCATACAGAATTTACAATAATGCTTTATCAATAGATTTATATAATGAACTGATGGTGGATACGCTGAGTCAGGATTTAAAAGACAAATTTCTTAATGAAATGGATGGTAATTTAAATGTCAACATGGAATTTAATACAATTCTTTTTGGATACGCTACAAAAGGCTTTGGATTAGCATTAGGTTCATATTTCACCTCTTATGCCAAAATTGATGAAAACTATCTCAATCTTGTTTTAAATGGTAATGAATATGATCAGGATTATGTTTTTTCAAAAAAGAACAATGATATGAATTTTCTAGCAATGCAAGACATTACAGTTGCTTTTGGTGGCTATAAACTCAATAAACTGGTACCGAAATATTTAACAAACATTCCTGATATCAATTATGGCTTTTCAGTTAGTTTACTATCAGGGGCAAGCGGAAAGATGGATAAATTTAATGGCTTATTCAAAGCAAGTGACGAAGGTTTAAACCTCAATCAGGATATGACTATCAATTATGGTGGAGGTTATGGATTTAAAGGGATGCTTGGATTTTCATCAGAAGTGTTTACAAGCAAAAACCAGTCACTATCGATGGGTATGACTTTTGATAACCTGCTTGGAATGTTCAATAACAGTATAAGTTGTGAAGCTAAAGAGTTTAAAATTACCGCAGACAATGTTTATGTAGTCAACCTTGATGATGACTTTTATACTCAGCAGGATACCACATATTCTATAGACAGTTTTTCAACTGATTTACCCATGAAATTTGCGATGGGATTCTTATATCAGTATAAGGACTTATCAGCATCCTTAGATATCTCAAAATATTCAAAAGAATCTGCATTTGGTTCTGATGAAATGGATACTGCATTCGCACTTGAATATGACATTTTAGGATTTATGCCTGTTCAATTCGGTCATCAGTTTGGAAATGATTCACATCCTTCTGTTACATCATACGGGCTTGGATTAAGATGGAAATACTGGGAAACAGGACTTGGGTTCCAGTTCTATGATGCATTTGCTGGTCAGTCATCAAAAGGGACATCTTTGTCATTACAAATGAAGTTTAGATTCTAATGATTTATTTAGTTTCAATATTAGTTATTATAGGAGTACTTATCTTTTACAGGGTAAGTACTCCCTTCATTTCACGAAATAAAAGAATACTCTTAGGCGTTTTGAGATCTTCATATATTATCATTCTATGCATTTTTTTATTTAATCCTGTATTATTCTTTTTAAAAAAGCAGGTAATACAAGATAAAGTAATTATCCTGAATGATGATTCTGAAAGTATGGAAATTAAATTTAATAATCAAGAGAAGACAAAGTATTATAATGAAATTAAAGATAATCTCATTAATATGCTTGATGCTAAAGGAATCAATTACGATATTCATAATCTTTCTGAGTACAATGAACTCAAAAAAAAGAGTTCATATATCCTACCTTTTTTTGAGTTTATAAAGAAAAAGAATAACTTTCATAATATAAAAGGCATCTTTTTTTTAAGTGATGGTTGGATTCATGATGAAAACTTACAAGCATTATCTTCATCAGAAATCCCTGTATATACTTTTAATACAGGATTATCAGAAGAAATACATGATATTAAAATTGAAGATATCCAGTACAATAAAACAGCCTATAGATCAGAAACAGCCCTTATAAAAGCAAAAGTTAATGCTGGAGATTCTGAATCTGTCATAAAAGTTCAGTTTCTAACTGACAAAAAAGTTATTCAGGAAAAATCTGTAAAACTGATAAAAAATCAGGTTTCTGATATTGATTTTGAAATACAGTTTAATCAAACAGGCTTAATCCCCTTTTCTGTTCAGCTTTCAAATGTAAAAGATGACTATATTCACAATAATTATATGGCAGGAGCTATCCAGGTTGTTGAATCAAAACAAAGAATTGCTTTAATTTCTGATGTTTTAAATTTTGATGTACTCTACCTGTCTCAGCTATTACAAGCCAATAAAAGATACAATACTGATATTATCATTCAAAAAAACAAGCGATTTTATAAGAATGGTATCTCTCATCATTTAAATCTAAAGGATTATGCTTCTGTTATTATGGTAAACAACGGTTCATTATCTATGAACAATGAGTTTAAAAACAACTTACTTACTTTAATGGACCAAAGTTTTGGTGTATTATCTATCGGTTATCCGATTAACGGTATAGAAGAGATAAGTCCTGTTACCAAGTCAAACATAAGCAATTTATTTAGAGGTAATTTTAAGGTATCTCCTTCAGCCAATCAATACCAGATTTTTGAAAATCTTTCTTCTGAAACACAGAATATTCCAATAGTCTCATATCTGTATCTCACAGTTAAAAATCAAGGATTAGTTCTCTCATTTATAGAAAATGAATCAAAGTCTCCTTGGATTGTGTATCGTTCTTATCTGAACTCCCACATTTTTCACATATGTGGTTTTGATATATGGAAATGGAAATCCTTGTCAGGAACAGATAGTTATGATAATTTCTTTAATGGATTGATTGACTGGATATCCAGAAAAAACAATGAAAGATTTTATGCTTATACAGATAAAAATACCTATTTATACGGAGAATGCGTTTCAATTATGTTAAATGCTTATGATGAGAGCTTTAATACTTTAAACAATATTTCTCCTGCTATATCCTTAAAAAAAGAGGGTAAAAGTGTAACTGAAGATTTTTTAGTTTTTAATAATAGCCAGTATCATATAAAAATTGAAAATTTGAAGCCAGGAAAATATGATTATCAGGTTATAGAAAAAGCAAAAAATCTCTCGACAAATGGCGTTTTCATGATACATAGTAAAAACAAAGAACTATATGAAACAGGTTTTAACAATAGTATGCTGGCCATGTTAAGCCACATGAGTAAAGGTAGATTTGTGACATCAAAAGAGTTAGACCAATTTATCTTAAAACCTTCTAATCATACAGTAGTTCAACAGAAAATTGAGTTACAACTATATAAAAAATGGCAAGTTATACTTCTGTTTATTACATTGATTTGTATGGAATATTTTTTAAGAAAAAGATGGGGATTATTGTAATAAAACGATTCATGACTAACTGTATTTTGACATATCCAGATTCATTACGACCTGCAAGCCCCAAAAAAAAATAATTCCTTTCAATATTGATAAACTACTTGACTAAAAAACCACTCAAAAAAAAGATATTAAAAAAAACAATTGGAGGATAAATGAAAAGGATTAAATCAATCATACTCATCAGCTTACTAATTTCTCTTTTATTTACCGGTAATCTATTTGCTAAAGGCAAAGAACAGAAAATAAAAGGCCAGGCTCGAGTAAACTTCAGATCTGCTGTTTTGTACGCCCGTGAAAAAAAGATTGATAAAGCGTTAAGTTTTTATTTAAAAGTGATTGAAGAATACCCTGATCATGTTGTCAGTTTATTTAATATTGCTGGTATTTACAACAATGAAGCTTTTGAAAATCCAGATAAAGCGAATGAGTTGTATGCAAAATCAACAGAATATTACAAAAAAGTCATCTCAACTATGGATGCTATCCCTGACTGGAAAGAATATGAAGATTTTGAAAAGTATAGAAAAGAAGCTGATAAAATGATTGCCAATCAGTGGAATCGTACGTTCAAAGAAGCTTATGAACTCTTTTATGAAGAAAAATATGATGAGTCAGAAAGAATCTTTAATGAACTCGTAAAAGAAACACCTGATTCTCTGAAAACATACCAGATGTTAGCTGCAATCTACGATAAGAAAGGCGATAAAGCAAAACAACTGGAATATTTCAACCTTATTCTTGCTAAAAATCCAAATGATGAAAAAGTCATTCTTAATATTGCAGATGACTTTTATCAATCAAAAAACTATCCAAAAGCAGTTGAATACTTTGAAAAATTAATCATTTTAGCTCCTTCAAATGCAGAATATACTTTCTTTACTGGGTTATCTTATCTCTATATGGAAAAGAAAGATAAAGCGCTTGAATACTTTGAAAAAACATTAGCTATCGATCCAAAAAACGTTGATGCTTTAGCTAACGCTGCCTATATCGCTCAATCTACTAATAATGATACAAAAGCAACTGAATTACTTAGCAAATTATATGAAGCGGATCAATCTGAGGAAAATCTGAGTACTTTATGTTATCATCTCTCAAAAGTAGAAAGCTGGAATGAAATGATTAAATATGCTGAAATCTGGTACAATCTTAACCAAACTAAAAAAGAGCCTGTTCAGCTTTTAATACTTGGAGCAATGAAGACAAAAAATAAAGCACTTGAAACAAAATATACTGCAATTTTGAAAAAAATGTAATAATCTGCTATATTTTAAAGGCAAAGCAATTGCTTTGCCTTTTTTTATTTAATAATTATTTTTGCCAGTTTCACTTCCAGATCAGCATTCTTGAGTGATTTTTTCCAATGGGCTCTGAGTCTTAAAGCTGAAACTAATTCATTACTACCACATAGAACATAAGCAACTGAAGCAGGGCATTTCTTTTTTAAAAAATCTCCTAAGTCATTATAGAGCTTAACTATGCTATTTTTGTCCCCTATACGAATTCCGTATGGGGGATTACAAATCACAATCTTACTACCTTCAGTTTCTAAGTCCTGAAAACGGGCTGTTTTCAATTCAATTCTATCACCGTAAGGTAAATCTTCAAGATTGTTTCTGGCTATTTCGATTGCTTCAGGATTTTCATCAGAACCTTTGATTAAGCCTTCAGGTAAAGGTATTATAGCCTGATCAGCTTTATTTTTTATACGAACCCATAATGCTTCATCAAAATCAGGCATGTATTTCAAACTGTCACTTTTTCTCAGATATCCTGCAGGGATATTACATTTGAGCATTAATGCTTCTGCCAGTAATGTACCAGAACCACACATTACATCATGCAAAAGGGTTTCCTTATCCCATTCACACAGTTTAATAATCACTGCCGCCAGTGTTTCCTGCAATGGAGCCGTATAAGATGTTTTTCTGTAACCTCTTTTATGTAAACTGATTCCGGCCACATCCAGATAGATACTTGCCCAGTTATCTGATATGTGAAGATTAAAGTTAATGTCTGCGTCCCTGGTCTTAAAATCAGGTCTGGCACCAAATTGATCTCTAAACTGATCACATATCGCATCTTTTAATATTTGTCCTGCATACAATGAATGTTGAATTTTGCTTCTGCTGACATTTGATGTAATACTAAAGGTACTACTTAAAGAAAACATGGATGTCCAGTTTATATTCGAAGCCTGAGTATATAAATACTTTTCACTATGGCATTGGAATGAGATTAATGGAGCGAGTACGCGTTGACTCAATCTGGAAGTATAAATTATCTTATAGAGTGTTTCTTTATCACAACTGATCCTAAGACCTCTTGGGAACTCTTGCAATACTTGTGCACCGATCTGTTGAAGTTCTTCTGCTGCATGTTTTTCTAATGAACCTGCTACCTGAATAAAGTAGCGCATATTCTTTTGATATTCGTACATATTTTTCCTTTTTTAATAAACGTTTAAAGTCAATTTACTATGAAAATAAAAAGCTCATTTTATTTTTGATATTTTTACTGCACATACCTTTAATTCTGGTATCTTTGATATAGGATCCAGTTCAGTAAGCGTCAGCTTATTAGCCGGAGCTTCATGATAATGAAACGGTATAAATACAACTCCTTTTTGAATACGTCTGGTTACAAAAGCAGGTAATTCTATCTCACCTCGTCTTGAGCTTACTTTGACAATTTCACTATTAGAAAGACTCAGATTTTCTGCATCATCTACGGATATCATAACCATTGGCTTAGCTAAATGATTCAATC
>JAGOCT010000384.1 GCA_017998585.1 Candidatus Cloacimonadota bacterium
GCATAAGGCTTTCTTCGTACGCTTTCGGTTAGATAACCGCCTTCGTCATAGCCGACATAGCCCGGAGGTGCACCAATCAATCTGGAAACAGAGTGCTTTTCCATAAACTCTGACATATCGATGCGCACAATCGCCTTTTCTGAGTCAAACAGAAACTCAGCAAGCGTCTTGGCTAGTTCGGTCTTACCTACACCGGTAGGACCTAAGAACATGAATGAACCGATCGGCTTATTTTGGTCAGATAAACCACTTCTGGAACGTCTGATGGCGTTAGACAATGCAGAGATACCATCTCTTTGTCCGATTACCCGTTTGGATAAAACATTTTCCATTTTAACCAGTTTTTGCATTTCACTTTCCAGCAGTTTTGACAAAGGAATACCTGTCCACTTAGCTACCACTTCGGCAATCATCTCTTCATCCACATTTTCTTTTAAAATGCGTTGCTCATTGGGTATCAATTGTAACTGTGCTTTGGCTTCTTCGAGTTCTTTCTGCTTGGATAAGAGTTTACCATATTTCAGCTCTGCCACACGTCCGAGATCTCCCTGTCTTTCTGCATTTTCAGCTTCTACCTTGATCTGGTCAATCTGCTCAGAAATCATACTGATTTTTTTCATCAAATCTTTTTCATTCTGCCATTTCATTCTCATGAGTGACTGTGAATCATTCAGGTTTTTTATATCATCATCAATTTTTGCCAGTCTTTCTTTGGATAACTCATCTTTTTCTTTTTTTAATGAGAGTTTTTCAATTTCCAATTGCTTGATTTTTCTCTGAACCTCATCCAGCTCAACCGGCATGGAATCAATTTCCATCTTGAGTTTGGAGCAGGCTTCATCTACCAGATCGATGGCTTTATCCGGCAGAAAACGGTCAGAGATATAGCGGTTTGATAAATAGGCTGCTGCCACCAGGGCTGTATCGGTAATCTGAACACCATGATGCACTTCATATTTTTCTTTAATGCCTCTTAAAATGGAAATGGTATCATCCATAGCCGGTTCTTTTACTAACACCGGCTGAAAACGTCTTTCCAATGCAGGATCTTTTTCAATATGCTTTCTGTATTCATCCAGTGTGGTTGCACCAATACAGTGCAGAGAACCACGTGCCAGTGCCGGTTTAAGCATGTTGGATGCATCAACAGAACCTTCAGCTGCCCCTGCACCGACAACTGTATGGAGTTCATCTATAAAAAGGACCATTTTACCTTCATTGGCTTCCACTTCTTTCAAAACGGCTTTTAATCTGTCTTCAAACTCACCTCTGAATTTTGCCCCGGCTACCAGTGCCGCCATATCCAGTTCAATGATTTCTTTATTCTTTAAGTTTTCAGGCACATCTTTATCAATGATTCTTCTGGCAAGCCCTTCTACAATAGCCGTTTTACCTACTCCGGGTTCACCAATCAGTACAGGATTGTTTTTTCTTCTTCTGGATAATATCTGAATGACCCTGCGAATCTCATCATCTCTGCCGATCACAGGATCAAGCTTTCCCTGACGAGCCAGTTTACTCAGGTTTCTGGCATATTTTTCCAATGCCTGATATTTTGCTTCAGGATTCTCATCGGTAACACGCTGGTTTCCCCTGATATCTTTTAATGACATCAGTACTTTATCGTAATCAATTGCATATTTTTTGAATAAAAAAGCTGATTTTTGAGCTTTCAATAAAAGCGCCAGGAAAATATGTTCTACACTGACATAATCGTCCTGTAGTTTCTTTGCCTGTTTTTCAGATTCCATCAGTATCTGATTCACTTCCTGAGATAAATACATCTGTGAATAACCGCTTACTCTGGGGATTTTTTTCAGTTCAACCTCTGCATCAGTTACCAGAGCAGGAATGTTTGCCTGTAGTTTTTGCAGGAGAGGTATCACAATACTGTCTTCTGTTTTTAATAAACTGCTTAGTAAATGGAATTCTCCAATTTCCTGATGACCATAATCATTGGCCATCACCTGCAGATTGTCAATGATTTCACGAGATTTTATGGTGTATTGATTTAAGTTCATGTTTTCTCCTTTCCAGTTTTGATAAACACGCTATCTTAAGACAAAATAATCAGATTCAATATTTTGACAAGTAATTTTTAGCAGTCTTGCAAAGAGATTGCTAAAAATTGATTTTTGAAACCATTTTTCATGCTTGATTTAGCTTGACGGATAAGATAAATCAGTTACTCTGGCTTATATAAAGTGAATTGATCAATAAAATCTAAGCTATGATATACTGTAATTACAAAGTTATAGTATTGATCAGCTTGAAGGAGATAGATATGAATGCTGAAATCTTCCAAAAGAGAAGAAATTGTCTATTTAATAATCTGGAAAAGGATGAAATCGTTATTATTTTTGCAAATGACCCGATAAGCGGTTCAGGTACAGGTGCATTTCGTTTTCTGCAAAACAGCAATTTTTACTATTTTACAGGATTGGACACGCCTGAGGCAGTATTAGTGATGGGGAAAAACGGAGATGCTTTTTTTGACACGGTTTTTGTTGAAAAAAACATACCAGAAAGAATTGTATGGGATGGCGAAAAAATGTATCCTGAAGAAGTTACACAGATTTCAGGGATTAAAAATGTGCAATTTCTCGAAGGATTTGATTCATACATTAGCTATCAGTTATTTAGATGTGAAAAAGCCTATATCAATATTGGACTGCAAGACTGGAAAAAACCCTTAAGCAAACAAGCCTTGTTTGCAGAAAGAATGAAGAAAATCATTCCTTCTCTGACAGTAAAAGATGTCGATTTACTCATCAAACCCCTCAGAAATATAAAAGATGAAACTGAGATAGAAGCGATTACAGAGGCAGTCAGAGTAACCTGGGCAGGAATTGAAGGCATCTGGGAAATCGCTCAGCCAGGGATGATGGAATATGAACTTGAAGCGAAATTACGTTATGAAATGGAAAGAAGAGCCTGCACATATGG
>JAGOCT010000385.1 GCA_017998585.1 Candidatus Cloacimonadota bacterium
TTTTTGTTTTTAAACAGCTTTTTATGTGTTTTTCGTTAACACCGATTGACACAAAATTCCTAAAAAGTGGTAAAAACAGGGGTTTGTTTTTTCTTTTATTTTAAGACACGGATGATGCTGAGGATGAAGTTTTTTTTATTTTTAAAGAATAACCTTCCAACAAGAAGTTCGCAATACTGACACTTTTCTTACAATCTCTTTAAACGGACTTAACCTTCTTTTTATAGATTTAGACAATGAAATCCAGGAGAAGTGATATGATAAAAATGAAATTAGCAATATTGTTATTAAGTCTGACATATTTTATACAATTCCTTTATTCTGATAATTACCACATAAAAGATATTGAATTACTTAATTTACCTGTTAATGCAACAATCAATCAGATTTATCAGGATTCAGAAGACAGAATATGGATTGCACACAACGAAGGGCTAATACGTTATGATGGCATTAGCGAAGTTGTTTACAATATTGAGAATCATAATCTGAGTGATAATGATGCTAAATGCATTATAGAGAGAAAAGGATATATATGGGTTGGTACAGCACGTGGTTTAAATCGAATTAATATTCAAAATGGTGAAGTGAAATCATATTATGTAGATTATGAGCAGCAAAAATCTCTTTTAAATGATCATATCAATTTTTTGTATAAGGAAGAGAGAGGTTCTCTTTATATCGGAACAAATGAAGGATTGTATATTTATCAGGATCAAAATGATAATTTTACACGATTGTTAACAAAATATGATGAGACTTTAAATGTCGGGCAAAAAATGCTATATACCATGACAAAATACAAAAACACTCTTTATATAGGAACTGATGATGGTCTTATCACATATCATCTAAGTAGTAAAATATTAAAATCCGCAGAAGATGAGTTCCATTTTCTAAAAAACCTTCAGATTCATAAACTCATAAAATCCGGTAATCAACTAATCATTGCTACTAATCAGGAAATTTATCAGTTCAGTCTTGATAACAATGATCATAAGCTGTTATCTTCAAGCGATTATAACAATATCAGTCAGAACAAGGATGATATTATTTTTATCAATTATAGAGATCATATAATAGAATATCACACTGAAACCGGACAAAAAAATGAAATAACATTGAATAATCAATTTCAAAATATATCCTATTTTATGACTGATCATCAACAAACTCATTGGATGATGACAGAAAACGGGATGAAGCTTGTAAAAGAAGAAACAAATGAACTTTTCAACATTTCAGATTCAAACGGTAAGAGAATTAATGGACAGATCAATCAGATTAATACAATAGATCATGTTTTATATTATGTTAAAAATAACAAGCTTTTCAGCTATGATTTGCAAAATCATCAAAATAAACCAATAACATTAGCATATCAGAATCTTCAAAACATAAAAGATATGAAAACCGATCATAAGTCTCGTATCTGGTTAAGTACAAATCATCGCATTTATGAAACCGATATCATCAACAACAAACACAGACTTTTATTTTCCGACGATACTCAGGAAATTGGAAAGTTATTCTTTAAAGAAGGTTATCTGATTTTTCAATATGGAGACGGAATCGGGATTTATTATGATCAAAATCGTCATATCAAAAAATACATGATAAATAGTCAACTTACCGAGAACAGCCATTTTGAAGTAAGTTGCTTCACCATGCAGCAAAAAATTATCTGGATTGGAACAAAAAATGGTCTTTACAAATTAGATACTCAGACTGGGATAATAAAACGATATCATACTGATAACAGCACTCTCAAACACAACAGCATTTCTGCGTTATATACCGACAAGCATAATAATTTATGGATAGGCACATCAAACGGGTTTTTACATTTACACCAGTTAAATCAAGATCTGTTTTCTGTTTATAAGCTGAATTTCTGGATTACAGGCATAACTGAAGATCAGTATCACAATCTTTGGATAAGTGGCAATAAAGGTCTGATCAGATTTAGAAAAGAAGAAGGTATTCTTAAAAGGTTTATCAGCCACAATAAAACCGTAAAAGATGATTTTTCCATGGATGCTCTGATAATCGAAAAAGATCAGCTATATGCGGGAAGCAGTGACGGTATTGTTTCAATGAATATTCAATTTGATTCCAAATCTCAGATAAAACCAGTTCTAAGCTCATTTAAAATTTTCAACAAGGACTATTTCTCTCATGATTTCATTAAGAGGGATCAGAATATCAGGCTTTCTTACAAAGAAAATTTTGTATCATTCAGATTTACAGGACTGGATTACTTTCATCAGGGAAAACTCACCTATGCTTATTTTTTAAAGAATGCAGATCATGACTGGGTTTATTCCGGCGAGAGAAATGCGATCTCCTATAGTAATTTGAAAGGGGGCGATTACACTCTCTTCGTAAAAGTGTGTGATATCAATGGCAACTGGAGTGAAGAAACAAAGTGCTTACATTTTAGCATTATCCCACCATACTGGTCAACACTTCCCTTTAAAGCATTTGTCATCATCACTCTGATCTTAGTCGCTTCTCTGGTATATTATCTCAGAATGTCTTCAATTCAAAAAAATCAAAAGCATCTGGAAAACTTAGTAAACATTAGAACTAAAGAACTATCAGAAGCCTTACAGGAAATTAACCTCCAAAAAAAAGATCTGGAATATTCCTATCAAAAACTCAGAGAAACACAGAATGAAATCATCGAACTGGAAAAGAAAAATTCCGTCTTAGCCATGGCAATCACAGCCAACCATGAAATCAATCAACCGCTAATGGTCATTAAGGGTAACATTGAGATGCTTGAAATCCAACTGGCAAGTATAGAATGCAAACACCAAAAGTATTTAAACCGAATCCATCAGTCGGTTGAAAGGATTTCAGATATACTGGAACGCTTTAAAAACATAGATAAAGTCAAAGTGAAAGATTATGCTGAAAATAATGACATGATAGATC
>JAGOCT010000386.1 GCA_017998585.1 Candidatus Cloacimonadota bacterium
TTGTCAGCACTTATCACAAAGTCTATCGTCAGATCACTGATACCTGCACCTGTATAGATCAGGATATAATCATAATCCTTTCTCAAATCCATATAGGCATTGATTAAGGCTTGCTGATAATGTTTGACATTTTTCATCACCATGATATCTCCAGAAGAAGCCGGAAGGATTTTGATACCGCGAGGCCCTTCAACCAACAACTGATCCACCGTAATCAAATCATCCATCAGATTGGATAATGTGTACTGAGGATAAATTCCCAATAGCACGTCTATATTTGACAGGTTCATATCTGCATCTATCAGCAGAACCTTCTTACCTCTTATCGACATTGCGATCGCTAAGTTTAGTATAAAGTTGGATTTTCCTACACCACCCTTACCTGAAGTAATGGCAATCATCTTTGCTAATTTATCTTTTTTCATCGTCTTATCATTCTTTATATATTGTTTTAAATTTTGTGTTTGAGTGTTAGTTTCCATATTTACCTCTTAAAATAACCTGAGCCAGTTCATTTCTGTTTGCCAGACTGATATCTTCCGGAATATTTTGTCCAAAACTGATATAAGAAAATGGTTTATCCATTTCTACTGACAGATTGATGATGTCGCCAAATGATGAACTCTCATCCAGTTTGGTCAAAATAATGCCATTATAAGGAATCATCGCAAAATTCTTCAAGGTTTCCTTCATATCCAGATAACGGGTTGTCATGTTCATGACCAGATGTATTTCATCTGCTCGGGAAACTCTGATTGTTTCCTTGAGGGAGACCAGTTGTTTAACATTCTTGGTATTGATACCAGCAGAATCGATCAGTATGACTTCATATTTTTGCAATTTATTGATTTTTTCAATCAAATCATTATTACTGTATGCTGACTCAAAATGTATCTTGGCAATATCAGAAAATGCTTTTAATTGCTCCATCGCTGCGATTCTGTAACTGTCCACAGACACCAGAGCTACTTTTTTACCGTAAGTATATTTATATAAAGCTGCAAGCTTCGCAATACAGGTAGTCTTCCCCACACCAGTTGAACCCACTATTAATACAACCGTTGGTACTCCCTGATTAAACTTAACGGGTCCGGTAATTTGTATCATGTTTTTTATTTTTGTAATGATCTTTTGTTCTACCTGTTCATCATCCATCAGATCTTCACCTCTTAGACTGGTAAAAACTTCTTCAATAATACTGTTGGCAATTGAAGAACTGATACCACTTTGAATCAGGAGCTTACTGAAATTCTGCAGATTTTTTGGCAAATGTGGCAGATTCTCATATTTGATATGGTTAAGAATCAATTCTATCCGTTCATTTATAAAACGAATTTCTTTTTGTAAGGATGTAAACTGTGCATTGGATAATGAACTTGGTTCTGGTTTTTCTTGAACCACTTTTTGAACTACCTGACCGAAGCTTTCTTTTTTTATTTCATCTTTTTTATCAATGGCAGCCGTTACTTCAATGGCATTTTTCCATTCAGGATTCTCTTTGGATTCAATACTCTTATTGCTGAGAATAATCGCATCATCTCCGAACTCTTTTTTGATCATCTTCAGTGCTTCTTGCATTGAAGGAGCTATGAATTTTTTTATTTTCATATTAACATACTAATCCTTTTATTTTAAACTACTCTAGCTCACTATTATAATTTAAAATATTGTGTGTAAATTGTCAATCAAAAAAACAATTATTTCAACAGTATTTTAAAAAACGTAATGATCATGACTTTCAATCTTCAATATCAGGCAGTTATTAGAGTTGATTTCTATGATTCATCATTGATGGTTTTGTATCTCAGAAACGTATTGTTTATTACTATTTTCTCTTATCTTTCTCTTATCTATCCTGTAGAAAACAGTTAATTCTATTGATTAAGCACGTATCCTTTATGATTTGAAATAGACTGTCTGACAGCTGAATGATTAATCAATACGGATGATTTTCAAAATGATTAAAAATCGCTTGACTCTGTTTATTTTTCATGCTATTATTCTAAAAAAAACTGGAGGTTAAAATGAAACCAATTACTTTTAGAAAATTTCTGTTACTGATGTTTGTGCTTTTCATTCTTTGTTACAGCAGTTTATTTGCTTCACAGCTAAGCATTTACTGTGAAGATGATCCCCCATTCCAGATTATTGAAAAAGACGGTTCGTTAAAAGGGTTAACAGCTGAAGTCTGCCAGGAAATTCAAAAAAGAGTTGGCAATAAAGACAAGATTGAGGTGGTTCCCTGGGCAAGAGGTCTTAATGCACTTGATACAAAACCCAATACGGTTCTGTTCAGTATGTCCAGAACACCAGAAAGAAATCCGCTTTATCAGTGGGTAGGTCCAGTAAATGAGATTTCTTATGGTCTTTACGTAAAAGCAGATTCAAAAATCAGTATTAAAAATCTGGATGAAGCAAAAAAACTGAAAGCGATTGGTGTTTACAACAATGATATCAGAGATCAGTATTTAACCAGACAAGGTTTTACCAATCTGGACAGAGTTACTGACAACACCACCAATATCAAAAAGCTGATGTTAGGACGTATTGATGCCTATGCGGATTCTGATGACGGACTAAAAAGTAATGCAAAAGAAGCAGGTTATACAGCTAACGATTTGAAGCTTATCCATGTTTTTATGAAAACCCAGCTGTATATTGCCATGTCAAAAGATACGCCTCATGAAATTGTAAAACAATGGAATGATGCGCTTGAGCAAATGAAGAAAGATGGCACATTTAAAAAAATCTATACGAAATATTTCCCTGGTAAAGCCTTACCAGGACCAGCCATCAATAAATTTTAATTCTTGAATAAAGAACAAGCAGGCATTTCTGCCTGCTTTTTTATTATTCAGTTTTTTTTACATTTATCTATTTCATTAAAAGCATTTTTCTCACATTCTAATAGTTATTTGTTTCCATTTTATAGAAATAGAT
>JAGOCT010000388.1 GCA_017998585.1 Candidatus Cloacimonadota bacterium
AGTTTAGTGAAATACTTATCAAAGTTAGTCAGCGTGAAACTTTCATAATCAGGATCAAGTTATCCTATTGATTCCATCCATGTTTTAATCCATAAAACATCCTTTTGGCCATTGATATCTTTGATCACTTCTTCCTCGGACAACGCGACGTAATTCAATCGCAGAGACCTGATTGCTTCCTCTAGGGTAGAGATTACGCCAGACTGCAACAGTCTGACTATTTTTGGATCACGGATTTTATGTGGTTTATCGAGGTTTGTAATGGTGAACTCAAGAATGCCACCAGTAAATAATTTCTTTAATGATAAAACGAGCTCTTTTCTATAAAGCAAGTCCTTCCGTTGAATATGTAATCGTTGTAACCTGTTGTTATCAAAACTTTCATACTTCCGACGAGCTATGAGCAAAAAATAGTATAAGTGTTCGCTGAACTCCTCAAACGGACCACCTTTTATCACTTTGATGAAATCCTCTTTTCTGAACTTAGTTGTATTAACCTCATAACTTTTGGGAGACGTTAACAACTTCAGTTCATCCAGAGAATACCCGGTGATGACCTGAAATTTTTCATCTGTTAATATGTCCGGTTCCATGAGCTAATTACTGTTTTGATGCTTCTGAATTATCGTCTGATTTACCCTGATTCATTTCTCTGAGGACTTCTTCCAAATCTGATGGAGCCAACTGTTTCAGCATCTTTTTAATTTTTTCTTTACCATCCTCTGCTTTCTCGAAAATGGAATCCATCACCTTATCTGTTTCCTCTGTGTCAAAATTGCCCATATATGCTTCTGTGATCTTGATGTCGGAATGACCGAGAATATTCTTTAAATGATTGCTATCTACCCTTCTATCCTTAGCGATGCGGGCAAAACTGTGCCTTGAAATATGAAAACTGATGTTCTTGATAATGCCGGCCAGTGTAGCAATCTTTTTCAGATATTTATTTATTAGTACATTCTTGCTGTTAACATCATTTAACAGCTTTTTAATCATATCAGGTGGCAATGTTGCTCGTTGATCTTCTGTGATAGCCTTAGCATATGGTGCATCGTTGTCGAGCAGTGGAAAAATGTAATCAGTTGGTTTGCTGTTCTCTTTATAATACCATTTAAGAATAGACTTAGGCTTTTCATGCAATTTGATACTCCTGTCTTTCATTGTTTTCCCCATCCGGTATTCCAGTCTGCCATCAGTAGTGATGTTGCTCCAGCGCAGTTGTATTAAGTCTCCTGCACGGATACCAGCCATATAATAGGAAAACAGGAAATAATTTTTACAATGCCAGATCAGACTTCCTTCAGGAAGATCCAGATTTTCAATCAGCTCTATTTCTACTGAATTCAATTTCTCCTTCATTGCACTCTTTTCCTGCGCATATTTGAATCCCAGGAAAGGGTTCATCTCAGGCTTGATGATCTTTTCTACACTAATAGCACGGTTTATAAGCGTCTTAAAGATTCTCAGGGTTAAAGAGATGGTGCTTGGATGCAATGTAGCTTCAGGATTACGGATGTTATGCAGGGTATAAAGATGGGCTTCAAACTTCGCCAGAAAGGCCGTGGTTATCTCTGAAAAGAGCAAATCCTTCTTGTTTATTTCCGTCAAGTAAGTATAAAGCTTATTGCAGAAACCGTTATATTTCTTGAAATTCCTATAACCACCTTCGTTATAAATATCCTTTGTACGTTGTCTGGCAAATTCCAGGAATGAAGGGGAAGTGTCGGCAGATGTAATCTTTTCTTTAATGAGCTCCTTTGTGGCCAGGCCTGAATTTCTTAATTTCTTATATGTGTTCTTTGCGTCCTCAATCTCATCAGCAAGGTCCTGGTTCCATTTTTTGTGGTTAGGTTCAGAAGTCCTTATCCAATTCCCCTGTTTTGCCTTGGGATTAAAATCATTTTTACTTTTAAGTTCGACGGTGGTTTTTTTTCTGATATGTTTCTTATCCTGGGTAATCCTCAGCAAAACGACATACGTTTTATTTTTTGTAGGTTTGTTATTCAGTTCCAGATTGAAAGTGATGCCCATATAATAGCTTATCTTTAAAAACAGCTGTAAATATACAAATTACTGAAACTTCTACTGAAACTTTTTCGTTATTTCTTTACATTTTATTACTTTCAAATACTTATTAGTTTTACTAAATAGTTATATATCAATGCATATAGAGTAAAGAAAAATATAGTGAAATGTGATTCAAGTATCCCCCCTCCGGGTACTGAGTAACGACCCCTCATATTCCTATTTATTAGAGGCAGCGCTGTTTATTTGATTAATCTTTCCACGATTTCTTTAACCGAGATAGCAGTGTCACGATACTCCAAAGCTTCTTTTTCATCATAATATAATTTTGATTTTAGCGGTATGATGGAACCGCACATGATTGAAAATTATATTCATTACGTGTTTGTGTTTGAATTCAATCATGTGGGTTTCATCTGGGATGTAAAAGTCGTCAGTGGATAAGGATGTCAGATCTGATACCCTCTTTAAGCAGGTCTTTTCTGATATTTGTCCTGAGTGGTAGTTTTTGCTTGGGAGTCAGGTTTGAGGAAGTTACTACAAGAACATCAAAGTCACTGTCAGAGGCAGCTTCTTCTCTTGCGTGAGAACCGAATAGCATAACCTCAGCATCAGGCAGATATTTGCATGCTGTTGCTTTAATTTTCATTCTTCTGAATTGCCGTTTATCATTTCCATAATTTCCTTGAAGCTGTTCAGACCTGACTCAATGTTTTCAATGATCTCATTTGCCAGAATGTCGGGATCGGGCAAATTATCCAAGTCAGTAAGGCTTTTGTCTTTTAGCCAGAAAATATCCAGATTGGTTTTGTCCCTTGCCAGTATTTCTTCGTAAGTAAATTTTCTCCAGCGTCCTTCAGGGTTTTGCTCGCTCCATGTTTCGGTGCGTTTGTGGCGGTTTTCCGGATTATAG
>JAGOCT010000387.1 GCA_017998585.1 Candidatus Cloacimonadota bacterium
GATCTACTCCTTGTCTTTTTTATTTTCAAATTCAATAAAACAAAGAGTTGGATCTGGATCAACCTTTTTTTTTATCTTTTTACACCAACTTTTGAGATGTTATCTTTAACACTTTTAACAGCATTAAATGAAGGCTTGTTTGCAATTCATAACAATGGAGAATATAAACAATTATATGACAAATGGTTTAATGTTTATTTGAAAGAGAGCAAAATAAAAATCAATGCTTTGTTTTGGTTGATTTTACCAGTCATCTTGTTAATCTTTTTTATCCTTGTAAAAAATCAAAAACTTAATCGTCTGATTCAATTAAAAAATAGAATGCTTGATAACTTAACAGCAAAAGAAATTAAGACTCAAAAAGCCCTCGAAGATTCAGAAATAAAATTAAACCAAATTTATACGTTAATGGAAGAAGGCGTTTGGGAATGGGATGTAAAATCACATAATATCAATATAATCAGTAAAAACCAATTTTTCAAAGAATTTCAAAACTTATCCGATGGAAACAAACAAAAAACAGGTAAAATCCAATTGACATTTAAAACATTGATAAAAATGATATATCCTGCCGATAGAAAAGGATTCTATGATTTTATAAAAAGATTTTTAGATTCTGATAAAGATCGTTTTGAATACGAACTTAAAATTAAAAATACAAAAGGAGAATATATTTGGTTATTTATCAAAGCGATAGTCAGAGTAAAAGATGAAAACAATCAAAAACAGATTGTTTCTGGGACTTTTTCAGAAACCAGTATTAGAAAAAGAATAAATGATCAGGCCATTCAATCTCAGAAAATGGAAGCAATAGGACGTCTTGCAGGAGGAATTAGTCACGATTTCAATAATTTACTTACATCTGTATTAGGTAATTTGGATATTGCATTAATTAATCTCAATAAAGACAGTGAAATAGCAAAACGATTATATATGATAAAAGACATTGTAAGAAAAGCTTCAGAACTCATAGGGCAACTATTTTTATTAGGAAAGAAGAAGGAAATTCAGTCTCAACCTGTTTGTGTGAATGAATCAGTTAAACGGATGAACAGCATTTTGACCAGATTGTTAGGTGAGGATATTCAAATCAGTATTGCTTTGGATAATAATATCCCGAATATAATGTCTGATAAATCCCAGATTGATCAAATACTGCTAAATCTGGCTTTAAATGCCAGAAAATCAATGCCTAACGGCGGTAAGTTAGTTATTGAAACGAAGTTAGTAAAGTGTGATGATTTGAATATTCAAATGAAAAACAGCGGTAAAAAAGGATATTATGCTCAAATTTGTGTAAGTGATTCAGGAAAAGGCTATAAATCTACAGAATTAGATCATTTATTTGAGCCATACTACCAACAGAATGACCAGGAATCTGGACTTGGTCTGGCTATTGTCTATCAAATCATCAAAGACAATGATGGTTTTATCAATGTTTACAGCGAAGAAAATAGTGGCTCAACATTTAAAATTTTCTTGCCAGTCATCGAAAAACAAACTCAAGAACTGGTCTCCCCTATTCAAAACGATTTATGCATTTCAGCAAATAATGAAATGATCATTGTTGTTGAGGATAATTTTGATATAAGAGTACTTGTAGAAGATATTTTAAAAATAGGCAATTACAGATTTCAAATTATGGCAAATGCGACTGAAGCTTATCAATACTTTCAGAATAATCCTGATCTTCATTTTGATTTGATGATATGTGATATCATTCTCCCTGAAATGAAGGGATACCAGTTAATCCAGAAAATTCAACATGTTTATTCGCATCCATTTATTACACTCTATATTTCTGGTTATCCTGATGAATTCATTGTCAAAGAACATCCGATTTCATCAGTAAACTTTCTTTCAAAGCCTTTTACAGCAAATGATCTGCTCAATAAAATTTCAAAAATGATACAAAGAAAAAACAATTGATTCCATCATATATTATTTAAAATCAAGTTTATTATGACCAAACTTTTTTATTCAAAAATAATACTTGACGAAATAAGTCTAAATCCTTAATATTGTTACATCATGATAAATGTGAGAATAAAATGAATATAAGTATAAGTGATAAAGAAATACTTGATATATTTTTAAACAACAGTTTGCAGGCACAATTTTTAATTCGGAAAGACGGTATTATATATAGACAAAATACAGCTGGTCGCCATTTGTTAAAAAAATATTTTTCAGTAAAACGATCAGCAACAGAAATCAACTGGAAAGAAATAAGTAAATTTCATGAAAAGCTTCCTCAAGATATTGACAAAGCATTTGAAGGAAATCTTTTAATTGAGCAGGTTAATCTCAGCGATCAGTTTGGTAATGTATCAAGTGTTGAGTTTCAATATTTTCCAATTTTCACTGAGAGTTGTGACATTAATTTTATCCTGCTGACTTGCCTGGATTTCAATAAAAACTCAGAGCATCATTCTAGAAAGAATGACGAATATTTTAGTTTGATTCCAGATTTGAGTCTTCAAGGAATTCTTGTTATCAATGAGTCCCTTGATGTTATATATGCAAATAATCAAAGTTCTGTTTTGTTTCAAAGATCCAAGGCAGAATTGTTAAGCAAAAACCTGACAGAGATATTAAAAGATTATCAAATCAGTTTAGACTTAAATCAAAAGGATTTGTGTACAGAAAATCTACTTAATAATATTACATTAGAGATTAAAGGACAAGATCAAAAAATCAGTTATTTATCCCTTAATAGCAAATTAATCAAAAAAGATCATCAGACCTATATTTTCTTCTTTATTGATGATATTACTAAGCTGATTGAAAGTAACCAAAATTCAAAGTGTTTAATTGAATCCCTGGAAGACAGTTCTATAGGAATTGTCATGTTATCTAATCAAGGAGAAATATTATACTCAAACAATATTTTTAATTCTTTAGATTTTTTTTGTACATGTATGAATTCCTCTGAAAA
>JAGOCT010000389.1 GCA_017998585.1 Candidatus Cloacimonadota bacterium
CCGGATTTTCACCCTCTAAATGCAACAATTGGGCAACAATTACATTTGCGACATTATCATCTATGGGAGTACCTAAAAATATAATACGATCATTTAACAATCTGGAATATATGTCGTAAGCACGTTCTGAACGGCCTACCTGCTCAATTACGATTGGTACGTATGGCATAGTCTCTCCTCTGTTTTTTCCTTTTTACCCTGCAAATCTGCAGTGTATTCTGTTACAATATAATGTGGGCAGCTTATTAAACCAATTTTTTTAACAAGCTACCCACTCTTTACACTATAACTTAAATTTACTATTCTGTTACAATTTCTGCTTCAGTGATTTCTTCCTGATTTTCCAGCTGAACAGGTGGTTCAACAATCGTCATGGTTTCTTTAATCATTTTAATCACTTTATTGTGCATGATTTGATCAGTAAAGTTTTCACTTTCGATGAAATGTTTATAATTTTCTTTGTATTCTTCGAGTGTTTGGTTATGATCTTTTACTAAAGTCATAATGTGTTCATCTTTATCAGCTTCAGTTATCTCAAGATTATCTGTTTTCTTGATTTTTTCAACTACTAAATCAAAGATAGTTTGACTTTCAGAGAACATCTTTCCGAATTTTAATAAAGTTTCTTCATCAATGCTGTCTGCTGCAAGGTTGTAATTTCTGTTAAACATATAACGGGCATTGTTGATAAAGAACTCATTGGGAATATCAAGCGGATTTGCTTTTGCAACCGCGTTAACTATTGCCACTTCAAGTTCTCTGTTTTTAACAGTTTCAAATTCTTTTACAAAGTCTTCTGCGAGCTTTTCTTTTAAATCTGCGATAGATTCAAAATCATTGCTTCTTGCAAAATCTTCAGTTAATTCAGGTACTACGACTTTAAAAGCATCAACTACTTTAAATTGATAAGTATTTTTAATTTCATTTTCCTGATCTACAAATTCTGCTTCAAAGACATCATTGATTTTCTTACCGATGATTTTTTCATCCAGGTCTTCGCCATAAGTTTTGTTACCAATAATAAAACGAACATGATTATTGTTTTCATAGTCTACCGGCATCAGATCATGTTCAAAGAATTCAAGAACGGCAATATCTTTATTCTCAAAAGTGTTGCTTTCATCAAACGGATTTTCCTGAGCATTGTTTAAAAGTAATTCATCGATTGCTTTCTGAATCTGACCATCCATGTCATAAGCAGGATCTTTGTAAGGAACTTCTAAATTTTGATATACAGGCTCGAAATCTTCGGGGAAAGTTTGGAATGTATAGGTAAAAATGGCATCTTCACCTGTATTCCATTGAACTTCCTTAATCTGTCCGGCACTCACAGGACGTACATCTGATTCTTTTAATGCTTCCTTATAATAGGATTCAGCATATTTATCAAAATATTCATCTTTTATGTAATCCATATAATTTTTTTCAATGTAAGAAACAGGCACCTTGCCTTTTCTAAAACCTGGCATTTCCAGATTTTTTCTCACCTTATTGAAAACCTTCTGAAAGTCTTTTTGTGCAGTTTCAAGATCAACTGTAACCACTAATTCACGGGTGTTGGAGTTGATTGTTTTAATTTCTGTTTTCATCTTTCCCTCTTTATGTTGACTTTATTATCCACTGTATATAAAAATGGTACGAAAGAGGGGACTTGAACCCCTACGGCCTATGGCCACTGGATCCTAAGTCCAGCGCGTCTGCCAATTCCGCCACTTTCGCAACTTTAATCAAATTATTTTAGTGGCTTAATCCTGTCAAGCATATAGTAAATTTTTTAAAAAAACTGTTTTTTTCGTTCAATTTGAGGCCTGTACATCTGATAAGTTCTCTTCTTATTTTATTACCTTTCTCACTTCTTTCTCTTTTCTATCCTGTAGAAATCTCATATTTTTGATGATTCTCTTTTCAGTATGATCAGAATCTATTTGTTTTTTTTTCAATATTGCTTACTATATTTAAAAGAAAATCAATAGGAGGATAAATGAAAAAATTAGTTTTATTAAGCATTCTGTTAATTGCACTGAGTGTAACATTGTTTGCGGAGAAAATCAAGTTACGAGTTGCTTATGAAGATAAGGAACAACCTCCCTACTATATGCAAAATACAAGTGAAATACCTAAAACAAATCCAGGAATTTCTGTAGAAATGGTGATGTTATTAAAGAAGTACATACCTGAACTGGAAATTGAGTTTACACGAATGCCATGGAAACGCTGTACTTATTCTTTAGGTGAAAATCAGGTTGATGCCATTTTTAACTCTTCTTACTCTAAGGAAAGGCTTGATATTGGATGGTATCCAACAACTAATAAACAACATACAGGGCAAGTAGATAAAGACCGCAGACTGACCACCATATCATACTTTTTATATGCAAACAAAAATGCAGGCATTAAATGGGATGGGAAACTGGAAAGCCTGACTCAAATCATTGGTGCGCCTATGGGATACTCTATCGTCAATGATCTCAAAAATAAAGGGGTTAAAGTAGAAGAAGCTCAGGATTCAATGACAAATCTGATGAAAGTGGCTAAAGGCAGAATCGATGCGGCTGCTCTTCAGGATGTAACAGCTGACGACATTTTAAAAAATAATAGAAAAGAAATGGGTAATATCGTTAAACTGAGCCCACCTGTTGTATCTAAGGAATATTATTTGATGCTTTCAAAGAAATTTGTTCAAGATAATCCTGCTCTCGCTCAGAAAATATGGGATACAATAAAAGTCATTCGCGAAAAAGAATTTAAAAATCTATCTTCAAAATATAATTAAGTATAAGTATTAATACAATTATAAGTGCCAATCATAGGATTGGCACTTTTTTTTAAAAAAAATCCTTGTCATAATTTATAATATTATTATATTGACTATTATAGATTAGAATATACGATCTTTGAATATTATTATTTTAAGTATCATCATGAAAGAAAGGAG
>JAGOCT010000390.1 GCA_017998585.1 Candidatus Cloacimonadota bacterium
ATTTAGATGAGTTGGTTTTAGATGAGCTAGACTTTGTTAATGAAGATTTTGTTTTAAATGATGATGATTATCTGCCTTTAAAGGACAAAATTAACTCCTTAATAGCTCTGTCTGAAGCCCTTGATTATGATGATCCAAAATTTGAAGCATTACTTAAAATCATAGAAGAAAAACAAAAACTTCTCAATAACAAAATTATCTTATTCAGTAGTTTCAGACACACTTTGGGTTATCTGTATAATAAACTCAATCAGATATATCGAATAGGTTTAATTCATGGGTCTGTACCAGATGATGACAGGGTAGCTATAAGAAACAGATTTTCATTAAAAAAGGAAGATAGTAATGCATTGGATATACTTCTTTTTTCCGATGTAGGGTGTGAAGGCCTTGATTATCAGATGTGTGATTGTCTGATTAATTATGATTTACCATGGAATCCTATGAGAATTGAACAGAGAATTGGCAGAATTGACAGAAATGGTCAAAAAAGTGAATCTGTTGCGATTTATAATATGATTACTCCAGGTACAATAGATGCCGAAGTATATGAGAGATGTTTATTAAGAATCGGAATCTTTGAGAATGCCTTAGGGGGTGGAGAGGAAATTCTTGGTGAAATTACTCAGGAAATAAAAAATATTGCCGAAAACTTTGTTTTAGATGTTGAGGATATTCAGGAAAAATTACAACAACTGGCTGATAATAAAATCAGATTAATCAAAGAACAGGAAGATCTTGAAGAAAGACAGATCGAGCTCTTTGGTATTAATTTGCCCCAAAAACAATTCTATGATGATATTGAAGATGCCTCAAGTTTTTGGTTATCGGGCTCTGCTATCATTCGACAGGTTCAATCCTATTTTTATAAACGATTTGGAGAAAGTCATGAGTTGTTTTTAGGCGAAAAACATTTAAAGACATTAAGATTAAACTATGATTTCAGGCAACTCTTATTGGAAGATTATAAAAAACTGCCAAAAAGTAATAATCGTTTAAACAGAGAATGGGAAAAATGGCTAAAAGGGAATAATCAACACTTACAGATCACATTTGATTCAGAGACCTCACAACTTAATCCGGAAGCCGTTTTTTTAACACCGCTCCATCCGTTGGTCAGACAAGCTGCTAATAACTTTGATAATAGTGATCCGAGTTATACCTTTCTGACTACTTATTCAGATGATGTGCCTGTTGGTCGATACGAATTTATTATTTATCACTGGAAATATAAAGGGATCAGAGATGATCAAACTTTTAAAGTTATAACAAATATCGCATTAAGTGAAAAAGAGATTTTACTTCTTTTTGAATACGCTTTCGATACTCCGGCTAACAGCATACCTGATTTAGAAGAGGATAAATTTGAATCACTCGAAACAACTCACTACAATTTATGGAACGAAAAGCGTGAAGAACATAAATCTTATACAAGAAAAATAGCTGAATACAGGAAAGAAAGCCTTGAAATTAGTCATAAAGCCCGTATCAACTTACTTGAAGAGCAATTGAATTCAGCAAGTGAAGAAAAAATAAGAAAAATGAGAAATTCTCAGATTTCAAGTGCAAATCATGATTTTAAAAGACATATCGAGGATTTAAATCATGCAATTAATCAGGCTGACCTGATGGCAGAGCCCTTAATTAAGGGTGTTTTAGAAGTGAGAGGTTAAAATGATGTTTAGAGATATTAATGAATTAAGAGTTGAAAGAGAAAGATATATGTTGAGTTTTCATGAAAATCAATTAATTGCATTAAAAGAAATAATGAAAACAATAAATAATAACGAGTATTTAAAAAGGGTAGGAAAATGACAACTCAATTTGAACATATTCTCCAGATTAGACGAGATGAGTTTTGGCTTGAAGATTCTGATTATAAAAATATAGATAATCCACAAGATAAAAGACTAAAAAGATTAATTGATACTTTAGCATATGACCTTAATACCAAAGAAACACATTTTTTATTAGAGTTAATACAAAATGCTGAAGACAATGATTATGAGAACGGTGTAAAACCTAAACTAACCATTAAACTCCTTAAAGAAGATCCTACTGAAACGCCTGGTTCAGATGGTGCATTACTGATCATCAATAACGAAAAGGGATTTAATAAGGAAAATATTTCTTCTATCTGTGATGTAGGGAAGTCATCAAAAAAAAACAAAAAAACTTCAGGCTATATTGGTGAAAAGGGCATTGGTTTTAAATCTGTTTTTAAAATAACCTCATGCCCTTATATCTTTTCGGGTGGATATCAGATTAGACTGCCAAAAGAAGTTGAAGATTCTGAAATTGGATATATTGTACCTGAATGGGTTGCAAGAATTCCGGAAAATTTAGATATTAATCAAACAAATATCTTACTTCCTTTAGATGTTATTGACTATAATTACCAAGCAATTGAGAAAATGTTAAGGGATTTTTCTCCGATGACTTTTTTGTTTTTGCATCGTTTAACTGAATTAGAAATTATTATTGATGAATATTATGAACTCTCAATAACTAAAGAATATGATGAAAAAGAAAAACTCCTTTCTTTGATGTTGATAGGGAACGATAATGAAAAGAGAATCGAAAAAATAGACCAGTATTTATACTATGATAAAGAATATGCTGTTCCTGAAGATATTAATGAATCAGAAAGGCATGGAGTAGAAATTACAAATTTATCGATCGCTTTTCCTTATAGTGATGAATCTGTAACAGGTTGTGTTTATGCCTATTTACCTGTCTACAATGGTAGTGGATTACCCTTTAATATCAATGCGGATTTTCTTTTGACAAGCTCACGAGATACTGTCCATGAAGACAAGAGATGGAATTGTTGGTTAAGAGATTCTATTGTTGAATTATTTTATGATGCTTTCCTATTTTACAATAATATCCCTAAATATGAAAGTATTATATTTAAATACATACCTTTAGAA
>JAGOCT010000391.1 GCA_017998585.1 Candidatus Cloacimonadota bacterium
TGACTTTCTTGTGGTAAATATGACTGATTGAGCGTTGTTACAGCATACATATATAAACTATCAGCCATTAAACCGGCATCTACAAACGAGTTACCATATACAGTACTGATTAATTCAACCTGACCACTGGCATTTAGTTTACGGTAAACATTGCATGTATCCCCTGAAGTATTCTGCCAGTCCAGTTTTACAGAGCTTGCATCAAGCACTTTTATTTTTAACAAAACCGGACTTTGAGGACCTGTAAACGGAATATCTTTTTTTATAAAAAAGCTTTTTAATTCATCATTAACCGTTCGATTTAGAATAAATCCCCCCTGAGTCTGGGTGTTCTCGTTCAATGCAATGATCTGAAATGTTTTATCTGCTTTTGTAAACCATATCGGTTTCAATTCATTATCTTCATATTTTACAATATAAGCATTTGGAGGGATTGATAATATCGCTTCCATTTTACTGTCTCCGTCTATATCTGCTGATGAGATGGAGCTTTGTCCAGTTGTAACATTAGAAAAGCTAATCTCACTAATCATAGAGTAACTGTTATCAGATCCGTTATTTCCTGTTGTATTTTTAAATAATGCAAAATACCAGTATGATTTTGCAGGGTCATCTGCTTTTACATAGCCACCTGCCAGAAATTCATTCTGTCCATCACCGGTATAATCACCTATAGACAGATAATAAACATTGAGTACTGGCAGTCTGGTAGTCCATACCATAACAGGGGCATTGTTTACCCATTCATAAATCATCACATCACCGTCTGTATCTGCTAATAACAAATCTGGATACGCATCACCGTCCAGATTACCCCCTGAAAATTTAGGCACAAACATACGACGCTGAGTCGTATTCGTTGTATTGTTAATTGTTGCGTATTTGGTAAACGAACTCGATTGGCGTTTATATAGTTCAATCGCCGTCTGATCTGCTAAATTTCTTGCCACCAGTAAATCCTGAAAGCCGTCAGTATCAAAATCAAAAAACATAGCCCCTGTAACTTCATTCAATGACCACAGTGCAAAATCAGGATATGCAAGACCACTTCCAATACTTTCATAGACTTCCAGTTTATCTGATTTGAGACCAATCAATTCGATTCCGCTTGAATTGCTGTTTCCGATGTAAAGTGGATTATATTTTTCTGCAAAAGTATAACTCGTATTAAATGCACCATTCTCATATTCATAAGCTCTGACGGTTCCGTTGATTTCATTACTGATATCCATAGCGATAACTTCTTGTATCTGATTATTATTAAAATCGTAAGTATTTCTGGCAAAGATTAAACCCTGCCCAAATTCTTCTTCGATATAGTCATGAGAGTTTATTTCCTGTTCCTGGATTTCAATGATATTATCAATCCAGTTACTTTCAATTTCATAACCAGCCAAGTCTTTGGCCTGCACTTTCAGGCTGAGCATACCAAATCCCTTATTTTCAGGCAGTTTGAGAAAGAAAATGGAGTCAGGCAGGACAGAATGAACTAAAAATTCTTCTGAGTACTGATTGGACATATTATCATAAATTCTTCCTCTCAAACTCACTTGAACCTTTTCGTCAAAACCAAGCAAAGCGACATAAGTTAACAGATGATTATCCCATCTTTTCTGCACATAGAGACTATTTTCTTTAAATACAGGGGCTTTTCTATCAATAAAAATGGTTTTATAGCTATCAGAAGTCTGACCATTTTTCTTTTCTATTCTTATCCGTATCCTATACTCTCCATCTGTAAATAAAGAAGGAAAATGAAAATGTCCTAAGATTTCATTATGTTTTACATAATAAACAAATCCAGGAGTATTCTGATGGGTTGTAATGTCTTTCCAATCTGTTGACGCAGGGTTGACTTTATCTGTGTACATAATTGAGTATCTGAAAAAATCAGGAGAATCAATTGTGCCGGTTAAATCAAATTCTGAATTTAAATAAGCCCTGTCTTCGGGATAGCTGACATTGATTTGATGAACAGCCGTAATTGAAAGTAATTTTTGAACATCAAGCATTCCAGCCCCAAAAACATTATCAAAACCACTTATACCCAGATCTTTTGCTGAAGCTTGAAGTCGTGCTCTGACATCCAGATATGTAAGAGTTGGATTTTGAGATAATAATAAAGCAACTGCTCCAGTTACAAAAGGAGCAGCCATTGACGTACCGCTCTGAGCAAAATAAGGATTATCATTATTGTATGTACTGACTATCTCTTGTCCAGGCGCTACTATATCTAAATCAGGTCCATAACTGGAAAAAGAAGCGAGTTGTTCTGAAGCGTTAACAGCACCAACAGAAATTACATTATTTAAACGGGCTGGATAGCTGACAACCGGTTCAGGTGTATTACCGGCTGAAGCAACAATAATAGTACCTTTGCTGATAGCATAGTTACAGGCATCTTCAATTATGGGTGAATAATTTCTATCCCCCCAGCTTAGATTGAGTACATGACAACCCATATCAGCAGCATATATAATAGCTGCCGCTGCATCATCATCTTCAAGATATCCTTGTCCGTCAGAAGTTCTGAATCCGGCTCTGACAGGCATTAGACTCACATTCCAGGCTGTTCCAGCGATTCCTGTATTATTATTGGTATCTGCACCTATAATACCTGCAACGTGTGTGCCATGAAAATTTTCATCATTTGCATTATTGTCTCTGCCTAAATAGTCTCCTATTCCATTCATGTTAGGCGCATCTACAAAATCCCAGCCATGATAATCATCTATATAGCCATTTCCATCATCATCAATACCATTATCAGGAATTTCGCCACTGTTAACAAACAAATTGGTTTGCAGATCTGGGTGATCAAAATTGTACCCTGAATCAATTATCCCAACAAATACCTGATGAGATCCGGTATTATGAGCCCAGGCAAAAGGTAATTTCATCATTTGTGCGACTGTTGACTGAGAAC
>JAGOCT010000392.1 GCA_017998585.1 Candidatus Cloacimonadota bacterium
CTGCCACCACGACCCACACGGCCAGAACCACTTGATGCCCCACGGGGATTCGTCTGAGCTGATGAGGTGTAGGAGTCATACAAGTCCCAGCACCATTCCCAGACATTACCGCTCATATCATAGATACCCAGTTCATTCGCTTTCTTTGTCCCTACTTCATGCGTGTCGTCTGAATTACTGCTATACCATCCCACTTCATCCAGATTGTTTGAGCCTGAATAAGTATAGTCTTTTGATAGTTTACCGCCTCTGGCTGCAAATTCCCATTCTGCTTCGGAAGGTAATCTGTATCCATCAGCATTCCAGTTACAGCTGACACTTGTGCCATTGATGGCATAAGCAGGAGTCAGATCTTCTTTCTGGCTGAGTTTATTACAAAATTCAACCGTCTGATACCATGTAACCTGCTCAACCGGTTTATTATCCCCTTTGAAATGGGAAGGATTATCCCCCATCACTGCCTGCCACTCTTTCTGCGTCACTTCGTATTTTCCGATGAAGAAAGAAGATACAGTTACTGAATGAACCGGTTTCTCATCTGATTCACCGTTGGTTGAGCCCATCTGAAATGTACCACCTTCGACTTTGACCATCTCAGGAGATGGGATAAACTCTTGAAGTTCTTCAACTACAAGAGGTTCTTCAACTGCATTCTGCGATTTATGAGACAAAGGATAAATTATAAAAATCAGTAAGATGATTATTATTGATATTCTAATAAATATCCAAAGATACTTTTTCTTTGTTTTTATTGGTTTATCAGGAGTCACCTCTTCCTTACCAACATTAATATCTACACTATTCCCCTTGTTTACTTTTTCTTTTTCATCGGCTTTCATTTGTTTTATAATTTCATTTGTCGGCATAATCGTATGAGTTGTATTTACTTTTGGAATATGATTTAAAGAATTCAGACGCTTTACCCTATCCTTTTCAGTCAGTTTTAACATAAGACTGACCATTTCATCAGAGATATGGGGATATATAGTTCGGGGGTCAGGTATGGGCGCTTTGATGATCTGATCCATAACCTGATAATCAGACTCTGTGTCAGTATGAAAGGGGATTGTCCCTGTCAGCATTTCAAAGAGCGTAATCCCCAGGCTGTAGATATCGGTACGGTGGTCAATATCTTTTTGAGCCATGACTTGTTCCGGACTCATATAGTACAAGGTCCCCATCTTAGCCCCGGTTCGGGTCATTCCCTTATCTCCCAGAATCTTGGCAATACCAAAGTCCATAATCTTAACCTGGTCTTGGGCATCTATCATGATATTGGAAGGCTTGATATCGCGATGAATAATCCCCTTGTTATGTGCATACTGAATGCCGGCACATATCTGATTGAAGATTTTCATTGTTCGCTCTTCAGGGATAGGACCTGTTTTCTGAATCAGTTGTTTTAGCGTAATCCCCTCGGCATATTCCATAACCATGATATACTTGTTTTCAAAGACAAAGAAGGAATGCAGCTGGACAATGGCAGAATGGTTGAGAGATGCCTGAACCTTTGCTTCCAGTTTAAAGCGTTCGATAAACTGATGATCCGCAGTAAAGACCGGATTCAAGACTTTCATGGCCACTTTTCTGCCTAAAAATTCATCTTCAGCGAGATAAACCTCACCCATACCGCCTTCGCCTGTCTGACGAAGAATATGAAAATTATTGATTTTTGACCCTTCATTCAAAAACACAGCACCTCCTGAGTGATGTTTCTTTTTATCCAGATTGTTCTAGAACAGAACTTGGACAAACATCCTACATTTAAAAGCCATTTCCTTTGTTTTTTAAGACTATTTATGGCTATTACAATTAATTATATTTCATACTTACGCCATTTTGTTGATTTTTTCATTTATTGTCAAGAATTTTATTTGATTTTTTTTTAAAAAATATAAAAACCCCTCAAGAGAGGGGTAAAACATTAATTAAATACTTAAACTGAATATTTAACTTCTATAGAGTCTGCTGTAAAAAATCTGTTTTAAGAAAGAAACACTTATCAAGCTAAAGCAGAAAAAACAATCCCAAAAAGTAGTTTAAAAGAGTTTTTAAGTCATCATTTTCGTGTATTTGGAGTATTTTGTGGTTCATGATCTTTTTTATAGCGAGCTCTTCTATATCATTGGTTATTTTTCCGCTTTTCGCTTAATACCCATTTTCGGATCGACTATCTTCATAATCTCTTCTTTGGGATAAAAGCCTTCGTGACGATGAAACTCTTTACCGTCTTTATCCAGAAAAATCTGAGTAGGAATCACTCTGATATTGTATTTTTTAGCAATTTCTTTATCTTTACTGACATCATGAAAAATGACTTCTATCTTATCTTTATATTCATCCTGAATATCTTTCATAACAGGCTTCATCATTTTGCAGGGGATACAAGTTTCAGCTCCGATTTCCAGGAAAGTAACCAGCGGTTTCTTCTTTGGAGCAGGCTTCTTTTCCTCTTTTGAAAAAAGTGAAAAGCAGATGGTAATTGCCAACAGCAGTATTAAAATTTTTTTCATCATATCTCCTTATGAAGAGTTTTTATTTTTGTTGTTCTAGTTTTGATTAAGACGGGTAATCTTAGTAATAAGGTCTGATACTCAAAATAGTTCAATTATGATATTCTATTTAGCATAATAACAGACCTTTAATCCTCAAAATCAGTGTTATCTGTGGCTTAAAAATCTTTTCTTTCTAAATCAGAGTCTCCTTACTTCTTTATCAGATTGGCGATATCCCCTGCAGAGAGCAATTTACCTGCAGATACCACTTTTTCATCAATCACCAGAGCCGGAGTCATCATCACTCCATAATCCATGATTTTGTTTAAATCACTTACTTTTTCTACGCTTGCATCTATACCTGTTTCAGCAATTGCTTTTAAGGCATTTTCTTCCAACTTTTTACATTTTGCACAACCGGTTCCTAATA
>JAGOCT010000017.1 GCA_017998585.1 Candidatus Cloacimonadota bacterium
AGATTTTCTCTGAGGATATGATATTGTCTGTTAGTATCTGTATCATTAAAAACAACAATATGATAAGGAATCGCATTGTCATTTAAAATAATTTCTGCAGTCTCAAAATCAGCAGAGATAAATAAATCTAAGGCAGTTTCCCAAGCAGTAACTTCAGAGGCTGTTGGTGTTTTATAGTTACCAAATCCTGTTGTTTGTCTGTCATAAGGTGCATACAAATTATAATTTGCGGATGCTATACCTTCTGATACATGACTTAACCAGTTGTCATACTGACATTGTGGTGCACTTCCATAGAGAAATGCTTTGAATGATCCAGTTTCTTCAACAAAAGCATGTGCTGAAAGAATTAACAGAATCATACTTAAGCAGATGATGCTTTTTTTCATTTTATCCCCTATAATGATATTTTTATTTAACTATACGCAAAAAACATTCCATTGACAAGCTTTTTTTTAAAAAAAATCAATCTGATTTAAAAAAGAGGGTTAAAAATATTTAAAAAGGGGTTTATATAATTCTGTTGTAGTATCTTTTAGTACATTTTTACTGTTCTTTTGAGGACAACCCATTCATTATCTTTACGAATGAGATAGTTACTTATTTGTGCAATTCTGTCATAATTTGCAAATCCTCTGACTTCCTGATATATAATCAAGGCAAAATGATCGTTTTTTTTGTTTACAGCTTTTAATTCAAAAGCGACAGGGAAATTACCCCATAATTCTATTTCTTTTATGAGTTTGCCTTTGAGATAGATACCAGAATCATCCAAAATTGTCTTCTTCTTTTCCTGATGAATTAACAGGGAATCTTTATCCGAGAGATACAATAATGCCTGATAATTTGGTAAATATTTTCCAGAAAAATCAAGATATGGCATTGAATCAGATTTAAGTAAAATCTTTGGATATTTATTTTTTAAATCTATTATGAGAATATTTTGAATACCACCGCTTCCTCCTGTTGATGAAGAAATTAAAATATAGTGGCGTTTTGCTTCTGATGTTTCAGCTTCAATTGATGTTGATAATATACTACTCAATTTAAAATGGTATCCATTACCATACTGCTCAGGTAAGTGATAAATCATTTCTTCCAGATGATTCCCTTCGTCAGTATAAAGCCAAACATGTTTTAAAAATAAACAGTTATCTTCGAAAGGCTGCCCTAATAAGTATATAAATTGTTCTTTGTCATTTTCATAAACATTTCTCTTTATAACATCCAGAATATAAGTATTAGCTGGTAAATCCAGTTTTTCCTGATTGCTAAAAATGGCTTTTTCTATTATGATTTCATTATTTGAAGTGTTATTATTCAGAGTAAAAGAGATACCATGATTAATCCACTTTTTATAACTGTGAGTTTCATCAAAAGGGACTTGAAAATGCTTATTCATCATTTTCACAAACTGCTTACTTTTTCTCTTAGTTGTGGTTACATTTATTGAAATTAACTCATTTTTCATGTTAAAATTAAATTTTAACTCTCCAAATTCTTTTAAATAGGAAGGAAACTGTGTTGTACTGACAGACTCTGGACTTAGGTTATGAAAAAGCAAAAATAAGTCAGAGGGCAGCTCTGTTTGTCTGCTTACTTGCTTTGAAAGCATAGTGGTACTGATAAGAAGTATAAAAAACAGGATAATTCTGCTTTTCATTTTTACCTCATATATCTTTTTTTAACTTATTGAAAGAGAGATACTCTCAATTTATTTTTAACATCATTTGAAATGCCGGTATCAAAATTATGAAATGGGGAGAGTTTTACTAATTGCTTTTCTGGAGAAATGGTGATATCCAGGTTTTGGATTTGTCCTGAGTTGACAGCATCTAATATAGTTGTTCCTATCAGTTCATAATCCGTATTTTCAGAAATGAGAATAATATCTTGAAATTCCGGTTTGTTATAAAATAAATCAGTTTCTAAGCCTATTGAATATTGTCTGATTGTTTGAATTTTCTTAAGAATAGTAAAGTATTCTTTATCACTCGCAATAAAATAAACAACAGAATTTTGTTTGATTAGTTTATCAAACAGATTGTCCATTGCCTGTGCCTGATACTGGTTTTCCAAATTAACGTTTATAATACTGATGTTTCTTTGATAATCATTGTTAAATTCTCTTACACCACTCATAAAAGCATTTTGATACTGATAATAGAAAGATTTTTCATCGTAAAGAAAAGCGATTTTTCCTTGTTCTCCCTCTTTGCTTTCAACCCAATATGCGGCTATATAAGCAAGTTGTTTTATAATTTTCTGATTATCAAACGTTATATATTTAATGTTCTGCAACTTATTATGAATACTGGTATCAACGGGGATGTTCCGTAGAACAATAAAATTAATCTTAGGGTTTTGAGTTGCAATTTGTACTAATTTATCTTCAGGGTAGTCCGTTAAAATAAAAATGAATTTTCTTCCAAAATCTTTAATTTGTCTTTGCATTTCATCTTCAAAAGAAAAGGATGAATTTATATCAAGATAATCGAGTCTGATATTACTCTTTTCAAATATTTTTTTCATTGATTTGTATAATAGATTTGACCGGCTTAGATTTTTTTCACTATCAGCATCCTTGATTACTACAAAATCTGAATGAACAATGTTTTTATCCTGTTGAATACAAGATACTGTCAGTATTATTATTAAAATGAGCAATAATTTTAATTTGTGCTCAAGTTTCATTTATCCTCCTGTATTTGGCAAACTTCCTGTTTGCGATCATCTATTCCTGATGATTTTCACATTAACATTTAAACAATATCTGAAATGATTTAAAAGTCAAGTCTTTTTTTGAAAAAAGTTTGTTTGACAATAATGACTAAATAAAATTTAATGATACAAGGAGACATAAATGCATTATAATTATTTAAAAAATTGGGTGTTAGAGAATAAAAAAACTGGACTAGCTTTTAAAGATATTATGAAGTTTGAAGATCAATATCTGCTTATGTTCAAAAATTCTAAAGAATCATTACAGATCTGCTTTTCATCTAGTGATCAGTTCTTATTTTTTACAGATTCGTATGAAGAGTTTCAATATGAAAAAGAAGGTGAATTAATTTCATTCTTTACCCATTTAAATCACTCGAAACTGAATCAGATTTCAATTGACGATCATGACAGGATTATTACGCTACATTTTGAAAAGTATAATATTTACAATACATTAGATCAGATAGAACTCATCATTGAAATAATTCCCAAATACCAGAATATCATATTATGCAAAGAAAAGGATGGAAAATGGGTGATTCTCGATTCTCTAAAAAAGATTTCATTTGCTGAGAATAACAGTAGGCAAATACTGCCTGGATTAGAGTATCAGAAACCAGATACAAGTTATGTGACACAAGAACTCATATTTGATTATCCCTTGTTTATCCACCAAACTAAGATTACACAGGAATCAGATAATGCAAACGCTTTTTATGAAATGAACAAATTATTTCATAGCCTTTATTATGATCATATTCTGGAAAAAAGTCTGAATGCAGTTAAAAGACAGTTAATTCAACAGATAAACAAACAAATAAAAAAGAAACATGATAAAATTAGTAAACTTACTGAAGAGCTCTTTTCAGAAGAAACTGCTATTGATTTTAAAAAAAGAGGCGAGTTGTTACTCGCATTTATGAATCAGATTCCTGAGAATGTTGATTCTGTTGTTTTGAATGATTACTATCTGGAGGATAATCCTCCTATAGAAATTAAACTGGATAAAAAACAAAGTTTGAAATATAATGTATCACAATATTTTAAAAAATATAAAAAAGCTCAGTCTGGCAGGGTTAAGGTAGAAGAACAGTTAACTCTTTGTCAACAGGAGATTGAAGCACTTAAGAGAGAACAAGAAAGAATTGAATTAATAAATTCTTACAACGAAGTCAAAGAAACTAAAATTCAAACCCATTCCAAAGAGCAAACGAATTCTATGTATAGAAAGTTAAAGATTAATGATGATTGGGAAATTAATATTGGACGTTCGAATACAGAGAATGATCAATTAACCTGTAAGACTGCCAGACCTGATGACTGGTGGTTTCATACACGAATTTTCAGAGGAACTCATGTTGTTTTGAGAAACTTTAAAAAACAGCAAGTCCCAGACAAATTGTTACTGCTATGTGCCAGACTGGCGGCATGGTATTCAAAAGCTAAAACTTCCAGTAATGTACCTGTTGATTATACTTTAATCAGATATGTGCGGAAACCACGAGGCGCTGCCAAAGGTTTTGTTACTTATACGAAACAGAAAACGATTTATGTTGATCCTATTTCAATAAGGGATGCTGCAGAATTGATTCAAAGGGGAGAATTATAATGGATTTTTATACTTATGTTGGATTACCTTTACTGATTATATTTGCCAGAATTCTGGATGTTTCACTGGGTACATTGCGTATTATTCTTATTTCTAAGGGTTTAAAAAAATTTGCTCCACTCATTGGTTTTTTTGAAGTCTTGATATGGATTGTAATTGTAAAACAAATCATTACAGATGTCAGTCATCCGATCACATATCTGGCATATTCTTTGGGGTATGCATTAGGTACTTATATTGGTATTTATATTGAAGGTAAGTTATCATTGGGAAGGGTAATGATACGAATTATATCTAAAGACGATACGGAAGCACTGGCAGATTTGTTAAGAAAAAATCAATTAGGTGTAACCACTGTCGATGCCAAGGGCAAAGATGGAGATGTAAAAATTCTATTTTCAATCATTAATCGAAAAGATTTAAATGATCTTCTCTCAGAACTCAATCAGTTTAATCCAAACATATTCTATACAATTGAAGATATTCATACTGTTAATAAGGGTTTTTTCGGAAAGGCTTCTGAAAATATTAAACAATATAAATAAGCTGATTAAACTTTTTTCAAGCTGAAGCTAAATGTGCTGCCTTGATCTTTATGACTTGTTACCCAAATCTGGGTTTCATGTAAATCTATGACCTTTTTAATAATAAGGAGTCCAAAACCAGTACTACTCTCTCCTGCAGTTGGCCTTGCACTGAATTTTCGATACGTCTTGAATAACTCTTTTAATTCTTTTTCATCTAAGCCTTGACCATTATCACGAATATTTGTAATCAGGTATTTGTCATTTTGCTCAAAATCAATTTGGACTTCTCCTCCTGAGTTTGTAAATTTTACTGCATTACTAATCAGATTATCAAGGACTTCTTGAATTCTTTCTTTATCGATTCTAACCATGCAATTAGAAGATTCTTTTTTGATAATCAGGTTTATATTCTTTTTTTCAGCCAGTTTTTGATAAAAAAATTCTTTTTCTTCAATGACAGTAAGAAAATTCTCTTCTTTGAAATGGAGCACAATTTTTCCCGTTTCAATTGCAGAGATGTTTAATAAGTCAGAAACCATTGAATTCATTCGGTCAGATACTTTTTTGATTAAGATTATATTTTTCATAATTGAGACTATATCTAACTGATTCTGTTTCATTTTGTATTCTGTCAGTTCGCATAATGATTGTACATTTGAAATTGGATTTCTCAAATCATGAACGACTATCCCTAAGAATTCATTCTTAGAATTGTTAAGGATTTCAAGTTCTTTTTTTTGATTTTCGATTTCATGATATGCATTAGCAAGTTCTATATTTTTTAGTCGATATATTTCTAATTCTTTTTCTTTTTTCTCCATGTCGAAGCGTGTTTGCATATTGACAATCTGCTCTTTCATTTGTTCTGAAAACAGTTCTTTTGATAATTTTGAGTATTCCAGATGGTAATGATAAGCATTTTGAAAGTCGTTTTTTTTGGCGTATATTTCAGACGTTGTCAGGTAAATGCTTCTGAGTTTATCTCTGGCATTTATTTTTATTGCTGTGACTGTTGCCTGGCTAATATAATCAAGGGCAAGATCAAAATTCATGTTGAATGAATGACACTTTGCTAAATTCTCAAGTGCATGTATCAGACTTTTATTGTTTCCAGAAATGAGGGCTATGTTTTTTGATTTTTCTAAACAATAAAAAGCTTCAGTTAAATTATTCATTTCATAATGCAAAACCCCAATACTGTTAAGAACGGGTAGATATTTATCTTCAGATTCTTTGTTTTCTTTGAGTTTGCTAATAGCTTTGTGAAAAAAATCAAGAGAAACAGATTGGTAATATTTCATTTGATTATTGTCATACAGCCTCGATTTATTCAAATAGACATTTCCCAGATTATTGTAAATCTGATAAGAATCATTCATAAAGCCCATATTGATTTTCAGATCAAGTGACTGGTTAAAATAATCTATCGCTTTATCAAAGTCTTCCAGTGCCATATAGACGTTTCCAATGTTGTTTAAGACATTGGATTCTGCATAAAGGTCATTGATGTCATGACATAACTTTTGTGAATTCAAGTAATTTTCTAAGGCTTTTGAGTAATCTCCTGTCATATAATCGAGATTCCCCATAATACGATAAAGAATGTACATTTTATCTGAAAGATGATGATTAAGAGAATAAGAATATGCCGTAAGACATTTTTCTCTACATTTTATATAATTGGTGTCAGTCCATAATTTTTGAACTTCTTCCATCATCATATCGAACTGTTTTTGATGATTGTTATTTAAATTTACATCTTGATTTGATTCTTCCATATACCCTCTTTTTTAAAAGTATATGAAAAAAAATACAATTGTCAAGAATTATTTACTGGACTTTTTTTGCTGCTATGTTTTTCTTTATCCTTTTCAATTTCAAATAAAGATTTTTTGGGTTTTAACTTAGGCAGTAAATTCCATTCCATAATTACTGCATAAATGAGTAATACTATCGCAAGAATTGCGATAATGGCCAGTAATAACTTGAGTAAAATAGGAATCGGATAATCGATGGCACTTAGTTCCTTAAAAAGAACACCTTCATTCAAAGCTACATCAATGATTAGTAGCAGAATTATCAGAATAAATACAAATGTCATATCTCCTGCTTTATCTCTGACATACGTTTAAATGTTTCATGATTACCCCGATCTTCAGTTAGCATTTTATTGCCAGGCTGGCAACTTGTGGTAAATGGCAAGCAGCTTGCTTGTCCCATACCTGATTAAAACCACACTTTATCTTGTTATATTATCGGAAAAAATCAGGTCTTCTCAAGTTTTAATTTAATCAAGCGGGTATCAGTTACTACAAAAATACAGTTTTCGAAGGCATCATAGTCACTGATATAGAGTAATTCGGAGTCTAATTCAATTGAACTGATTAATTGCCCTGTTTCATTATTCAGTAATAAAATAGATTTTTTTTGAGGAATAAAGAATATGGTATGCAATAAACGTTTATCCTGCGAAGGAGTGATCAGAAATGGACTTAAATTTTGGTTGAGTGAAGGCATTTTCAGATCAGAATACTGATTTTTCCAAAGAATTTCTCCATCGCTTCTGCGTAAATTAAAGAAATTTGATGAATCATCGCAGGCAATTACACGATTACGGTCAAGAAGATCAAAGTATATAACCGGATGATTAAACTGTCTTTTCCATTTAATCTCTGAGTTTTTCTTATTGTAAACGATGATTTTATCAAATGCAACCAGATACAGATTATCAAGATCAAAAGCGGGTTTCATTGTTAGATCGAATGGCAGGTTTGTTGACCATTCTTTTTTAAGTTCGAGGGAATTATTCTTCAGTAGTATTTTTTCAAATTCTACCTGTAAGTTTATGGGAATTTTATCAAAATCGATATTTCTGATTCTCTGCTGAATCAGATATTTACTTTTTTCAATATTGACTTCAACTTCATTATCGCGAAAAAAGGTGTAATAGACTGAAATCAAGATAACTGCAATTAAGAATACCATGGTAAAGAGATATCTTTTCAAAACGCCTCCTGTTTTAATACAAACTAATACTCCCAAAAATGAAAAATATCTGATTTATCCACTATTTTCATAAATGGAATATGAGTCTGTTTAAGTGATGAACAAAAAGGGATGTCAAAATGTGTGAAAATATCATAATCTGTTCGACTGATACAAAGAACAAGATTAAGTCCACCATTTGACAAAACTACGGATAAACACTCTGTATAATGTTGGAATGTCATGGAGCATATTAGTGTAAGCGGCATTCGCTAAAGGGCAATAACATTCTTTGTTTTTTATCGATGTTCTTTCTCTTTTTGCCAGATCCGAGAACCAAATTTTCTTAAAATCAAATTGATTTTGTCTTAGATTTCCTAATGATTTTGCTTTTATACAACACATCCACACATCGCCATCCGGAGATATCTGGGTAGAGGCAATACCTGCATAACAGGGGATAATCTGGGTCTTATATTTCAATACTTTTTTTACAAGATTGTAATATTCAATTCTAAAAGCCTGAGTAATTCGATTGACTCTTTTTTTGATTTTTGTATTTTTTATTCTGTGAATCAGATAATCAATGACAGCTTTATAAGAAAACAAAGAGGGTGTAATATCAAGCCCCATTGTGCCTAGCTCAACCCGTTCCTCTGCTATCTCAGTAATGTACTGATCAGGATTCATATTCATGAGCGTATTAGAAATTTTTGTAAAATTGTTTACATTAAACTTGGAAATGACAGAATGAATCCCAATAGAAACGTTATTCAGATTTTTTTTGCGAAGTTCTTTATAAGTTTGTAATACTTTTTGATAATTTCCTTCTACATTTCTGATACGGTCATGTTCTTCGCCTATTCCATCAATGGATAGATTTATGATAATCTGAGATTTAGGGCAGGCTTTGGCAATTTTCTCAACAGATTCAACAATTCTGTTTGTTAGCAATCCATTGCTGGGGATATTTATCATCGCAGGTTTACAGTATTTGTATGCCAATGATGCAATTTCAACAATCTCTTGTTTTAAAAATGGCTCACCACCGCTAAATGTAATCCAATAAGGGCTTTTCCCAATGTTTTTAAAAAGCTTTTCATATTCATCCAAAGTAAGATGATCACATTGCTTTTTATAGATATTGCAGGTATTACATTTTGAATTACAACGATAAGTTAAACTGATGGTATAATTGATAGGAAGGAGTTTAGGAAACCCTGTTAAGTATGATAATTTATAAGCAAAAATACGTGGTAGAATTTCAAACATCTTAGTCTCTGTTTTTGTATTTTAAAGATTTTGAACTGTCAATGGTATTCCATTTGAAAGGGTTAATTCTTTTCACTTTATAATCATAAGTGCCAAGTAAACGGCAGAAAATTTCAAGCTTTGCGACTGCAATGATTTTAATAATATCTTTCGGATTTTTAAAACAGGACTTGATAAACAGGAAAAGCATTAAAAATGGGTCCTGCGAAGTGACCTGATAAGCATGATTTTCTTTTAGCCATAAATGACCCGCTGCAATGCGTCTTCTTTGTTTGATAAAATCAAAAATAGTTTCAGGCCCTTTATTATGAATAATGGCAGAAGAGATGTAAAGCAACTGATAGCTGTTTTCTCTGATAAGTGCTTCAATACTGGCTTCATCTACTGCAGAGTCTGAGGGTATCTCTTCAAAAATTCTGCGAAAAGCAACCATCTCGCCAAGTTTGGGACTTTGCATCGCCATTTCATGATGCAGACTCCATAGCAGGTTGACCGCAAATCCTATAAAAGTAGATTTGCTGTTTTCAGGAACCGGACGCCCGCCTGTCATGCCAATCAGTTTATTTTTAAAAGGTTTAACCAGTTTTTCAATGACATCAGATTCAGGTATTGTATCCGCACTCTCAATCACAAGGATTTTGGAAATCGCCTGAGATATAAATAGATTGATTGCTGCTGATTTCCCATTCCTTTCTTTTTCCTGAATCAGTCGGATAATTGGGTGTTTATCAATAAATGATTGAACAATCTGGTCTGTTTTGTCTGTTGAGGCACTGGATACAACGATAATTTCAACTATCTCAACCGTTTGTAATTTTTGATGAAGTAGTGCCGTAAGAATATTCGCAATGTTTTTTTCTTCGTTATAAGCAAAAACGCCAACACTGCATTGTATTTTTTCTACCATGATAAACCTTTTATTCTGTAGGAATTGATTCAGACTGAGTATTTGACTGTTCAACTTCTTTATGATGATGAACAGCATCTAACACTGCATTAATGTATGGAGCTGAAGTCTCAGAACAGAACTTTTTAGTGATTTCCAGGGATTCGTTAATCACAACCGGAGCGGGAGTGTTAAAAAAAACCATTTCAAATACTGCCAGTCTCATGATGCATAAGTCAACTCTGGCGATTCTTTCGGTTGTCCAGCCTTTACTGTGTTTGTTAATGATGTCATCGATTTCTGACAGAAGGGGGAGGAGCCCTTTTAACAGTTTTTCCGCAAATTTATAGATTTCTTTTTCAGTATCAACATGGTTTTCTTCTGCAACAATCTGAAGTTTTTCTTCGTACTTGTTTAAAAGATCCAGTTCTTGTAAATATTCGTCTCTTTCTTCGTATTCCAGGGCATAGAGAGACTGTATGACCAATTCTCGTGATTTTCTTCTAAAACTCATGATATTCCTGTCTTAATTTATAGAATTGAAAAGATTAACCATTTCAATGGCTGATAGGGCTGCATCCCAGCCTTTGTTTCCAACTTTTGTACCTGCACGTTCAATAGCCTGTTCAATACTGTCAGTTGTAAGGACACCAAAAATGACGGGTTTATTGGTTTCAAGACTGACAGAGGCGATTCCTTTACTGACTTCTGCACTGACATAATCAAAATGAGGTGTTGCACCACGAATAACCGTGCCAAGACAGATCACAGCGTTAAATCTATCTTTATGAGCAAGCATTTTAGCTGTCAGAGGTATTTCAAATGCACCAGGTACCCAAAATATCTCAATTTCGTCTTCATTTACTCCATGACGATAAAGACAGTCTAAACAACCGCCAAGTAATTTATTATTAATAAATTCATTAAAACGACTGACAATAATGGCATATCTAGCCTCTTTTGAAATCAGCTGACCTTCTGTTGTTTTTGGCATTTTAACCTCTTATTTATTTCTTTGATTTACAATATTAAGCGAATATTAAAATTAGTCAACCAAAATTTTGCCTATTGCTTTTGATCTTCATACATTAATTCTGCAATCTGATTTATAATTATCTTGATAATGAGCTTTGTCATTGTTGATTTATGAGGCATCTAACTTTTCCTGTTTATTTTCGGTTCGCTTTCTTTCAGTATGATCCAGAATCTTCTTCCTCATTCTCAGACTGTCAGGTGTTACTTCCAGTAATTCATCATCTCCAATATATTCTAAAGCCAGTTCGAGAGAAAAAATTCTGGGTGGAATGAGTTTTATGGCATCATCACTGCCAGAAGCTCTCATGTTTGTCAGTTTTTTCCCTTTGCATACATTAATGACCAGATCATTGTCTTTTGTATGTTCTCCAACTATCATTCCTGCATACACTTCTGCATTGGGATGGATAAACAAAGTACCGCGTGGCTGGAAATTGTTGAGTGAGTACCCAAGTGCAATACCTGCTTCCATTGCAATTAACGACCCATGTTTTGAACTGCTTATCTCACCTTTATAATCATCGTAATCGTAAAAACATTGGTTTAATATGCCAGTCCCTCTGGTTTCTGTGAGAAATTCATTGCGAAACCCGATTAAGCCTCTGGAAGGAACGATAAACTCAAGTCTTGAATAGCCATCTACTGCAGCACTCATATTAACCATTTCACCTTTTCTTCTTCCCATCAGTTCAATGACTGTTCCTACAAATTCTTCTGAAACATCTACAATTGCAAGTTCCATAGGCTCCAGTAAACGGCCTTCTTCTTCTTTAAAGATTACCTTTGGTTTTGATACCTGAAATTCATAACCTTCTCTGCGCATATTTTCCATTAGAATAGAAAGTTGAAGCTCGCCACGACCTTTAACGATAAAAGTATCTGCAGAGTCCGTTTTTTCTACAACCAGAGAAATATTCGTTTGAAGCTCTTTTTGTAAACGTTCGTAAATTTTGTTTGAAGTTACCCATTTCCCTGAACGACCCATAAAAGGAGAATCATTGATTAAGAATTCCATTGCCAGTGTAGGTTCATCAATATTGATAACAGGTAAAGCAACTGGATTCTCTTTGTCAGCAACCGTTTCGCCGACATCTATTTTTTCAAGACCGGCAATTGAGATAATATCACCAGCCTGAGCCGTCTTGATTTCTTTTTTTAGTAAGCCTTCATAGGTAAATAATTTACTGACACGATATAAGATTCTGTCATCATCTCTTTTTATAAGCATGACTTCATCTCCAGTATTGATTGAACCGTTACAAATCTTTCCGGTACCCAGTTTGCCGAGATAGTTATCATATTCAATAGCAGATACAAGCATTTGTAAAGGCAGATTGACATCTCCTTCTGTATCCGGAACTTCTTCTATAATGGTGTCTAGCAGTGGAAAAACATTGTCAGACTGATGTTCAATTTCTCTCAGGGCATAACCTTCTTTTGCTGAAGCATAAACCACAGGGAAATCAAGCTGTTCATCGCTGGCATTTAACTCAATAAATAAATCAAATACCATGTCTAACACATCATGTGGACGGGCATTTGGCCTGTCAATTTTGTTGATAACAACAATCGGTTTAAGACCTAATTCCAGTGAATTTTTTAATACATATTTTGTCTGAGGCATCGGACCTTCAAACGCATCAACCAGAAGTAAAACACAATCTACCATTTTCATAATGCGCTGAACTTCTCCACCAAAATCAGCATGACCGGGTGTATCGACTATATTTATTTTATAATCTTTGTAATGAAGAGATGCATTTTTTGAAAAAATGGTGATTCCTCTTTCTTTTTCAATATCATTTGAATCCATGATTCTTTCAGAAACCTTTTCATTATCTCTGAACACCCCAGATTGTTTGAGCATCGCATCAACCAGTGTTGTTTTACCATGATCTACGTGTGCAATGATTGCAATATTCTTTATTTTTTGCATTTTAACCCTTTATGGCTTCTCAGGTAAATTACCTGCAATACGTTCTATTGAATAGCCTTAACTTTCTATATTAATTGATATTTAAAAGATTTAATTTATTACTTTTTATATCTTCTGTTAGTCAGTTTTTTTATAAATAGAATAAAGTCAAGAAAAAGAGAAGGAAAGATTTAAGAACATATCAGAAGTCAAAAATATCAAGCAATTTAACAATAAAACAGGGGATTTTATTGCTGACAAACTTAACGAATTCTACAAATCTATTTAAACCTCATTTCAGTTTCAATGATTTCAAGATCAAAAAGAACCCGTTTCATTCTGCCTGCTATACTGCTTAAATACTGGTCGATTAAGAGGTTTATGATGATGTAGCGAAGTGCAACCTTAACGATTTTTAACAGGATAGAAAAGAAAAAGATATGAAAAATAATTTGGAATTATATTAAAAATATGTATATTATCAAAAGGAGATAAT
>JAGOCT010000393.1 GCA_017998585.1 Candidatus Cloacimonadota bacterium
ATTGTATCTTCGGCCTTTACAGACCTCACAGGTAACATAAACATCCGGCAGGAAATGCATTTCTATCAACTTTACTCCGGCTCCTTCACAAGCCTCACAACGACCACCCTTTACGTTAAATGAAAAACGCCCGGGAGTAAAACCTTTTATCTTGGCAGCAGGGATTTCAGAAAATAATTCCCTGATCGTATCAAACAGTTTGATATAAGTCGCTGGATTGGAACGGGGAGTCCTGCCAATTGGTTGCTGATCAATATCGATCACTTTATCTAAATGTTCCCACCCTGAAATCGAATCGTGAATACCAATCACGGGATTTGCCCGATTTAACTGCTTCGCAGCAGCCGGATAGAGAATCTGATTGATCAGCGAGCTTTTTCCAGACCCAGAAACACCCGTTATGCAGACAAACATCCCTAATGGAATATCCACATCAATATTTTTTAAATTATTCTGACGAGCCCCTCTGATTTTTAGAAAATAATCATTTGAGGCGTTTTTCACTTCATCAATCAATTCTTTTTTTGCCTTTTTTTTCCGTGGGCTGGCAGTTTGCATTACCTCTTTTTCAACAGGCAGAATCACTTGACGTCTGTTTTCAGGGATTTCTATCTTGAGTTCACCGGATAAATATTTACCGGTCAGAGATTCGCTGTTTTGCATGATCTCTTTCAAATTACCATGAGCAACAATCCTACCGCCATTGATACCAGCTCTCGGACCAAAGTCAACAATCGAGTCAGCAGCTCTCATCATATCTTCATCATGTTCAACCACAACCACTGTATTACCCAGATTCTTCAAATGGAGCAACATTTCGATCAATCGGTCATTGTCTCTTTGATGTAAACCAATACTCGGTTCATCCAAAATATACATCACCCCCACCAAGCCACTGCCAATCTGACTGGCAAGACGGATACGCTGAGATTCACCACCGGATAAGGTAGGCGATCTACGGGCAAGACTCAGATAATGCAATCCCACATTATTGAGAAAAGTCAGTCTGGCCTTTATTTCTTTTAATACATCCTGTGCAATAATTTGCTGATTGCCTTTCAGGTGAAGTTGATTAAAGAAGTCATAAGCGCCGGCAATCGTTTTTTCTGTCAGTTCAGCAATGTTTTTATCATCAATCCTAACTGCCAGAAATTCCTGCTTGAGCTTTTTCCCGCCACATTCAGGGCATGGTTTATCTGAAATATATTGCATATACCACTGTTTCATCTCTTCGGAAGAGGTCTCATGCATTCTTCTTTCAAGTGTGGGTATAACCCCTTCAAATTTAACCATATACTCGCCCAGACCATGAGTTGACTTCCATTTTACTTTATATCTTTTCCCTTTTGTACCGAAAAGTAAGACATTTTGAACCTCTTCAGGCAAATCACTCCATGACGTGTCTAAAGAAAAGCAAAACTCTTCGGCTATCTTAGAAATAGTTCCCATCGTCCAACTGTTCTTTTTATCGCTCATTTTACCCCAAGGTAAAATTGCCCCCTGATTGATAGATAAACTTTTATCAAGCACAATCAGGTCCGGATCAAATTCCAGCTTCGTCCCTAAACCATTACATACCGGACACATTCCTAAGGGACTGTTAAAAGAAAAATGCTGAGGTAACAATTCAGGATAACTGGTATTACACTTAGGGCAGGAATTATGTTCAGACATGATTTCCTGTTCATTATCATCCGGATAATCTATTTTTATCACACCATTGGTTAATTTCAGGGCTGTTTCCAGAGAATCAGAAAGTCTTGACTGAACCCCTTCTTTGATCACAATACGATCTACCAGTACGTCAATATTATGTTTACTCTTTTTATCTAAAACGATTTCTTCACTTAATTCACGTACCTGACCATTGATGACCACTCTGGAAAATCCCTCTTTACGAACATGATCAAGCTCTTCTTTATGCTCCCCTTTTCTATTTTGAACCAAAGGAGCAAGAATTTGTATTTTTGTCTTTTCTGGCAGAGAAATCAGCTTATGAACCATTTGATCAATCGTCTGAGAGCTGATCTCATCACCGCAGATATGACAATACTGCTTACCCACCCGAGCAAACAGTATTCTCAGATAATCATATATCTCGGTAACTGTTCCAACTGTGGAGCGAGGATTTTTGGAGGCTGCTTTCTGATCTATGGAAATAGCAGGAGATAAACCTTCTATATAATCTACTTTCGGTTTTTCCATTTGACCTAAAAACTGACGGGCGTAAGCAGAAAGAGACTCTACATAGCGTCTCTGACCTTCGGCATAAAGCGTATCAAAGGCAAGAGAAGATTTACCTGAACCTGATACTCCGGTAAAAACAACCAGCTCATTGCGGTTGATACTGAGATCTATATGTTTTAAGTTATGCTCATGAGCACCTTTGATTACAATCTTTTCTTTCATCTTATCCTCCGTAATCCATTTCTTATAAGACAGAATAAGTGTCAAGAAAAATATATAAAATTTTTGTTTTTATGCAAAACATTCATATCTTTGGATTAAAACAATTTCTTCTTAAGGTTTAACAAAAAGAATGTCTGATAAGTCATTTGCCTTGTAATAATCAAATGTGAGTAAATGGCTGTTTTCTTTTTTAAATTCTATGAAATAGTTGTAATTGCTCATTTAATCTTAATACTTCCATCTGGTATATCTGTTTTTACTAATTCATATAGATTTAATCACTTTTTTACTCAGAATCTTTATCCCTCCATTGCCCGTTATATACACATTCATCTCCTCTGAAGATGATGATGAATTTCAACAGATTGCTGAGAGAACTAAGTTCTTCGGCTTGATTGTATTTTGCCAGCTGGGTTTTTGATTCTTCTATCTTTTGTTTCAACAGATCTTCTGTATAGCCTTCCTGTTTGAGGTATTTCAACTCAATAATGGCATGATAGGGCGGTT
>JAGOCT010000394.1 GCA_017998585.1 Candidatus Cloacimonadota bacterium
CTCTTAGATTATCGGATCATTCCCTTATCTATCCTGTAGAAAACTCTTTTTTCATCTGAAATTTGACACTTACATGTTTCCTGGACAAGTCTTATCTGATAATTATTTTGAAGAGAAAATGAATAGGAATGAAATAGGATTGAAAGAGGGTTGAAAGTTAATCGTTGTTGCGATTGAGATATAAAGGGGTTAGCCCAGAGGAATTAGTAGCAAATGATCATAAAACATAAAAAAAGAGACATAGAACTGGGATCTTAGTCGTTATGTTTATCTCTATACCTAAACAGAAAATAATCATTTTCCTGCTCGAAACTGTAAAAGCCTAATTCTTTCAGCAATGTCTGATATTGAAAAGTTTCCGGAATGGTACAATCAATTTCTTTGTATTCTTTCGCTTTACAAATACCAAAGAAGGCATTTAATTGCTTTTCCAGTTCGTTTGGATCATTACTTTCCATCAGACAGATATGCCCAACTCTCTGTAAATCATCCATTTCAAATAAGATCAGGCTTTTGTCTTTTTTGTACAGATAGTTGCTGCTGCTGATAAAATGCGACATAATAATTTCTTCAGTTATAGGATAAGCTTCCCATCCGGAACAGATTCTTTCCACCTGAAGGTAAGTGCTGGTTCGGAGAATAGTCATTAAGGTACTTAAATCAAGTTTATCATTTTCATATTGTGGATTGTTAATCTCATTCTCAAGACTTCTGACTTTATAAGACCAGGTAGCCATTTTCTTAAAACCGTTTTTCTCAGCCGCATGAATTGAAGCATAATTAGCAAAATAAGTATTAAACTCAATCGTTTTGATATCAGGATACTGTTTTAATCGACCCATCATATAATGATTAAAAGCAGTGGCAATGCCTCTGACTTTGGCATTCGGATTGGCTCTGAGACCTTCAAGCCAGGCATATCCCTCTGCATAAAAGGATAATTTTGCCAGACCTACCAGTTCATTGTCCAGAAAAGCACCTGTAAACTCACCCTTAGGGTCATCCACCCATTTATCGAAAATGTATGGCATGTAATCATCACCATCCCAAATTGTTTTAACCATTTCAATGACAGCTTCTTTATCATCATGTTTTAAAGGTCTGAAAGTAAATTGGCTCTCAAAAACTTTTTGATAATAATCACCAACGGTTTCCACATGATCAATCAGATCATTTTCAAGTGCTTTAAACTCACTGAGGACATCCTCTCTTGATACTTCAAAGAGTTGAAGTAAGTTACTGATGTTTTTCGCTTTCTGCTGAGCCAGGCATTCCTGACTAATCAGGACTTGAAGTCTGTCACTATCCGGTACTAACCAAAATGGATACAGATTACAATAATGGGGTCTGATTTCTCTATCCAGAGTACAGCCCTCACTTCCTAAAAATACACAATTCCCCTGGTTGGTTTTTAATTTGAATCGATAGTTTCCGTGAAATATCTGTTTAAAAACAGGATGGATATTCTCAGAAAGAGAATCAACTATCTTTTCATCAATCTGATCTCTTTCGATAAAATCCTGATAAGACAGCTTAGTTGCTTTCATAATCCGATAAATTTCAGGGAAAGTGATACCTATTTGAATACTATCGGATTGTGGAAGAAACCGGCAACAGCCTGTTTTGTTTTCATGACATTCTTTGCAGATATATGACATAATAACTCCTTCTAATGAACGGGCATCCTGCCCGTTGATGTACGTTACAAGCTGGTTGTATGGCAAGCAACCTGCTTGACATTAAAGATTTTTTATTCGCAAGCTGGTAGCTTGCGCTACGATAACTGTGCCACCCCACCATAGAAGGGGAATCAGCTTACGGTATAGTACGAGAAAAAAGGGATACCCGAAGGCATCCCTTACAACTTATTATTTAATTACAATCACCTTTTTGGTAATACTGTAATCTTTGGTTGACATTTTGATAAAATAGATACCTGATTTTAACTGAGATTTCATCTGATTATTGATATCCAGCTGAACATTACGGGTATCATTTTTACGGTTAAACTGATTAAATTCATATACCTTCTGACCTTTGATATTGAAGAATTCAAATTTAACCTGTTTTGCATCACTGGTTGAATATTTTAAATTAATCTTGGATTGGTTAAAGTTAATTGGGTTAGGATAAACAGAGATAAACTGATCCTGATTATTAACAGAAACGATATCTTCATTTGCCACACCTAATTGACACATAATCCAGGTACTATCAGCAGGGAAAATGCTTACATTCTGAGGATTAGCATTGTCTTTAGCAAGAATTCGATAGTACAATTCAGTAGAAGTACCAAAATGGCTCATTTCTATCTGACAATTCCAGATATTTTCTTCTGCCTCAGCCATTGTGAGTGTGCTAACCTGTTCAGGATTACCGGTATGGTATTGGAAGGTGACTTCAGATACTGCAACATTATCAGTTACGTTAGCTGATATCGTGTAAGGAAACTCAAAAGCATGTATAATAGGTACTGGAGTATGGCTAATCACCGGAGCTTGAATATCATCCTCATTACTAATTATAAAATAATGAGGTTCATAAGCACCCATTATTGGATGATTATTTTTTTTATTATTAGAATCAACGCCATGAATATAGTAATAAACAGTATCTCCTGGTGCTGGGCAAGGAATATTAGCACGATATAGATTATTTTCAATAAAATTCAAACTGGTACTTGTATAATTACCTTGATTGACTTTAAAATAAACTTTAGTTGAATCAGCGATAAGCGTTCCATTACTATGAGAAGTAATATTCACATTGATTGGATAGCTTTCCTGTAAATCTTGGTCATAACTTAATGGTGTATGACTGATATAAAGCATTCTACGATCAGGGATTTCATGAGTACGGCAATGTAAAGCATCTGTTGATTCCCATGGAGTAGAGCTGCTATTTAAAACCCC
>JAGOCT010000018.1:0-8767 GCA_017998585.1 Candidatus Cloacimonadota bacterium
ATTTAATTGAGCGGTACTAAAGAGTTCGCCCCCAACAAAACCGGCTTTAAATGCAAGGAGATGTTTCATATCCTTTTCAAGCTCAGTTTCTACGAATTTTTTGATAACTCGTGCAGGAGCAACTTCATCTTTTTTAGATACGGCTACTGCAGTCGGTCCGTTAAGGTGTGAATCCAGGGCACTGATACCCAGATCTTTTAAGGCAATGTGAATTAAAGTGTTTTTTGCAACGAAATAATCCACTTTTTCTTCTCTGAATCTGCCTCTTAACAGACTATCCTGTTCTACGTTAATTCCTTTGTAGTCCACCAGTACAATCGCGCGTGCATCGCTTAATCGTTCTTTTAATTCTTCGACCTTGTTTACTTTGTAGTCTTTTGCCATGATTACCCTCCTACTTCTTCGCCTCAAGCGTTACTGCGTTGACATTCAGCTTGATTCCTGGGTTCATAGTCGTTGTAATGGTTATAGATTTGATAAATTGACCTTTAAATGCAGCAGGACGATCTTTCACGATAGCATTCACTAAAGCGAGAATGTTGACTTTTAAGTCAGGTGCCTGAAAAGAAACTTTACCACAAGGGATATGTAAGTTAGCAAACTTATCAACCTTGTAGGTTACTTTTCCGCCCTTAGCGTCTTTTACTGCATTGGCAATATCCATTGTAACTGTACCTACTTTTGGGTTAGGCATCAGGTTACGGGGACCTAAAACACGACCAATACGTCCGATTTTACCCATCAGGTTTGGAGTAGCAATCACCATGTCAAAGTCAAACCAACCACCAGAGATTTTTTCAATGAGGTCGTCCACTCCAACAAAATCTGCACCCGCATTTCTTGCTTCATCGGCTTTATCGCCTTCAGCAAATACTAAAACTCGTACTGTTTTACCAGTACCTTTTGGTAAAACGAGTGAGCTGCGAATTTGTTGATCAGCCTTACGGGGATCAACACCTAAATTCATATGCAACTCTACTGTTTCATCGAATTTGGCTGTTGGTAAACTTTTGAGTAATTCAAGAGCTTTATCCAGCTCATAGTACTCTAAGTGATTTACCATTTCCAGCGCTTTTTTGTACCGTTTACTTCTAACCATTTACACTCCTTTGAATACAATCTCCTGCAAGTTGAGGCACTTAATCAGTGATAGTGACACCCATACTTCTTGCAGTTCCGGCGATAGTACTCATAGCGGACTCTAAGGAAAAACAATTCATATCTTGTATTTTTAATTCTGCTATTTTCTTGACCTGAGCTTTTGTGAGGCTTCCGACTTTGTTCTTGTTTGGTTCACCTGAACCTTTTGCCAAGCCTGCTTCTTTACGGATTAATACCGCAGCAGGTGGGGTTTTGATTTCAAAGGTGAAAGTTTTTTTCTTAGTTACATAGATTAATACAGGAAAGATCATTCCCGGACTATCAGCTGTTTTTTCGTTGAATTCTTTACAGAATTGAGGGATATTAACGCCTGCCTGACCTAATGCAGGTCCAACAGGAGGAGCCGGAGTTGCTTTACCGGCAGGTAATTGTAATTTTATTACTGCGACGGCGTCTTTTGGTTTAGCCATTTTTTTTTCCTCTATCTAATTTATATTATTTCGACCTGATCCATATTCACTTCGACTGGAGTCACCCGTCCGAATACGGTTACTTTTACTACTAATTTACTGGATTCCTGACTAATCTTATCGACAATCCCTTCAAAATCCGTAAAAGGACCAGCGATAATTTTAATCTTATCTCCAGGCAGATAACTATATGTTTTGCCATCGGATTTGTCACGTTGAGCCACACCTTTAATGCGGTCAACTTCGTCCTGAGAAAGCGGAATAGCTTTCCCGTTGGCTCCCAAAAAGTGAGTTACACCGGAAATGCTGGTGATAAATGTACGCAGTCTCAGATTTAAATCTGCCTGTATAATGATATAGCTGTAGAAAACCTTACGCTCTCTTTCTACCTTCTTGCCTTCTCGAATATGATAACTTTTCTGAGTCGGTACCAGGATTTCTCCCAAATACTTCTCCAGTTCATTACCGCGTACGCCATTCTCTATCGCATCTTTGACGCGGGATTCCTGCCCGGTGTATGTATGCAAAACATAATATTTCATGTATAACTCTTAAATAAATACGTTTATAATTTGTCCGAAGACAACATCTATTAAAAACAAAAACAGAGAAACGATAGCTGACATGACAATCACGACTGTTGTCCCTTCTTTGATGTCATCCTTGTTTGGCCAGGAGACATATTTCATTTCTCTCATCACTTCTTTAAAAAATTTTTGAATCTTTTTCATTTGCTTTTCCATTCAGTTTAAATTAAGGAAAAGCCAGCAGTTTTTCAACTGCTGACTAAGATTATTTATGGCAGGACAGGCAGGACTCGAACCCGCAACTTTCGGTTTTGGAGACCGATGCTCTACCAATTGAACTACTATCCTGCGGCATTAACTATCGGGTTTGTTTATGTGCTGTATGTTTTCTACAGCTTGGACAGAATTTTTTGAATTCAACTCTGTTTGGATGTTTTCTCTTATTTTTAGTAGTGGTGTAATTTCTATTCTTACACTCTTCGCAAGCCAGGATGATGATATCTCTCATTGATCTGTCCTATTCCTTATGCAATCACTTCACCAACAACGCCGGCACCGATGGTACGTCCACCTTCACGGATAGCGAAGCGGAGACCTTGTTCCATAGCGATTGGAGTGATTAATTCGCCACTGATGGTAATATTATCACCAGGCATAATCATTTCAACACCTTCTGGCAGGTTTAAGGTTCCGGTAACGTCAGTTGTACGGAAGTAGAACTGAGGACGGTAACCGTTGAAGAATGGTTTATGACGTCCACCTTCAGCTGCTGTCAGGATATAAGTTTCACCTTTGAATTTGGTATGTGGGGTAATTGATTTTGGTTTTGCAAGTACCATACCGCGTTCAATATCATTCTTACCAATACCACGAAGTAACACACCAATGTTGTCACCTGCTTCTGCCTGATCCATCACTTTACGGAACATTTCAATACCAGTACATACAGTTTCAACTGTTTCTTTGATACCAATACGTTCAACTTTATCGTTCAGTTTCAGAATACCGCGTTCAACACGACCAGTAGCCACTGTACCACGGCCAGGAATTGAGAACACGTCTTCCACAGGCATTAAGAACGCTTTATCTTTGTCACGTTCTGGAAGTGGAACATATGTATCTACTTGATCCATTAATGCCTGGATCTGAGCTTCACCTTCTGGATCGCCATTCAAACTTTTTAAAGCAGAACCTTTAATCACAGGAATATCATCTCCTGGGAAACCGTATTTGCTTAAAAGTTCGCGAACTTCAAGTTCAACTAATTCTAACAATTCAGGATCATCCACTAAGTCACATTTATTTAAAAATACAACCATCGCTGGCACACCAACCTGTTTAGCAAGCAGGATGTGTTCACGAGTCTGAGGCATTGGACCGTCAGCTGCGGATACAACAAGGATTGCACCGTCCATCTGAGCAGCACCAGTGATCATGTTTTTTACATAGTCAGCGTGGCCTGGACAGTCAACGTGTGCATAGTGACGGGATTCAGTCTGGTATTCAACATGTGCAGTCGCAATGGTGATACCTCTTTCTTTTTCTTCAGGAGCATTATCAATACTATCGAAAGAACGGAAAGATGCGCCGCCTTTTTTTGATAAGTAAAGGGTGATAGCTGCTGTTAAGGTAGTCTTACCATGATCTACGTGACCAATGGTTCCTACGTTTACGTGTGGTTTTGTTCTTACAAATTTTTCCTTAGCCATTTTTCCTCCAGGCTTAATTACTCATTTAATGAATCTTAAAAAAGAAAAATGGAGCTTATAACCGGACTTGAACCGGTGACCTCTTCCTTACCAAGGAAGTGCTCTACCGACTGAGCTATATAAGCAATCCGCTTTTTTTAAATTAAAATGGAGCGGGAAACGGGGTTCGAACCCGCGACCCTCAGCTTGGAAGGCTGATGCTCTAGCCAACTGAGCTACTCCCGCTTGGCAAATAAGAAAAGCAGACCTAAGTCTTGCTTTCTCGTAAAAAATATGGTGGAGAGAGGAGGATTTGAACCTCCGAAAGCTTCGCTGACAGATTTACAGTCTGTTCCCTTTGACCACTCGGGAATCTCTCCATTTATGGAGCCAATGAAGGGAATCGAACCCCCAACCTAGTGATTACAAATCACTTGCTCTACCATTGAGCTACATTGGCTAACTATTGATTACCAACTTAAAACCTTTACTTTTTTTGTCAAGGTTTTTTTGATATTTTTTTTATCGCTTATCCTTGCACGGCTATGTATTTTTCATTGATCAGACTAACTTTAAGCATCATTTCGAATCCTTGTTTTTTTGTCAATACATTTTTATCATTTGGTTTTTATTTCTCCTTTTTTGATTTCATATCTTACTATTTTTCATATATTTTTATCACTGCTTTATTTTTTGAATTTTATAATCTTTACGTTTGTTTTTTAGATAATATGATCCCTGTTTGAGTGCCTGCTATTCAATAAACGTGTCAATTTTGTACTTTAAAATCTACACTTTTTTTCAATTTTGATAAAGAATAAATCTCAAAAATTCGCTTTCTGTACGTCTAAATCTGTAATTAACATCATCTGGATTGTCATTAAATGATTCATTTTTTGTAGGAATTTGCGAAATGAAGCGCAGCATTCCCATCCAGTGAAGAGCCTGTGCAAAACAAGAATTCCGTAGGAATGACCGAGTGGTAGCCAGATGCGGAAGCGTCTGGAATAAATTGAGATACGAATCAAGTGCCGTAGGTGCGACCGAATAATATCTACATTTTTTCACAGACTCTGGAGGGGTGGCATTAGCCATTCTGTGTTCAAAATAAAGCTTAATCATTTAATCTTTGAATATCCGTTTTTATACAAAATGTCATCTTTTTTTGAATATTCTTCATATTTATTCTGATTTATTGACGCTATTATCTTTGTTAATCCTTTCTTTTCTCACTATTTTTCAACAGGTTATGTACTGTCTCATTTTTCTGTGTAAATTGCTTGACATATATACCTGAAATTGATTAGTTGAAATGCTAACCTAAAATTTATCATGACTTAACATAAAGATCTATAATAGAAAAAACAAAAAGTACGGAGGAAAAAAATGAAAAAGATAATCATATTCATAATGATTACTCTCATGTTTATTACACTGTTTTCTGAAACTATTACTGAAGGATTTAATTCAACTGGATGGGGAAGCTCTTATGGTAACTACACTGTTAATGGTTGGTCACTTGTAAATGTCTATAGAGAAACTAGCAATAAATACGAAGGTGTTGCTGCAATTAGATTTAACACTAGTGGTAGTGTTCGATCTATAGTATGTCCTGAGAGGGCAAACGGAATAGGAACATTAACTTTATGGCATCGTAGATGGTCATCCAGCGATGGAAATCAAACTTTTAACATTTATAAAAGTACTGATGGTACATCATGGGATCTTCAATTGGTTCATTCACATCTTCTTCTGATACATATACGAGCTATAGTATAGATATTAATGATAGTAACTCAAAATATATAAAGATTGAAGGATCGTCCTCCAATAAAAGAAGTTGTATTGATTTAATTACACTAACAGATCATGCACCTTCTGGCCCAGACAATCCTGTATCCTTTACTGCAACTGCATCTAGTACTTCTCAAATTAACTTATCAGCTACTGAAAATATAGACAATGACAACATTCTGGTTGCTTATAACTCTTCCAACTCCTTCGGTACACCAAGTGGAATTTATAGTACTGATGACCCCATTACAGGAGGAGGAACAGTATTATATTATGGAGTAGCATCAGAATTAGGGAATCACACAGGATTAAGCCCAAACCAGACAGTTTACTACAAAGCCTGGTCTTATGATGGAAGCGAGTATTCTTCTGGAGTTACTGCTAATGCAACAACACTACGACCTTTAATAACAATCACCCCAATTACCTTAACCGGATTCTCTTACATTGTCGGTCAAGGACCTTCAATAGAACAATCATTTACCGTCTCAGGATCTAATCTGACAACAGACATATCTATAACAGCTCCAGAAAACTATGAAATCTCTAAGACTCCAGAAAGTGGATACGAAAGTCCATTGACATTTACTCAATCTGGTGGCACAGTTGATGAACAAACTGTTTATGTTCGTTTAAAAGCTGGGTTATCAGCTGGTAACTATAATAGCGAAACAATAACAGCTGAATCTGCTGGTGCTGAAACCAAAACAGTAACATGTAGTGGATATATAATTACTATGCCATATTCGACTGATTTTACAAGTAATACAGGATGGACAACTTATTCAGTAGCAAGTAACAAAAATTGGACATTTGGGACAGGATATTATGAGATAAATGCTTATGGAGGCGATGTTGCGTCCCATGACTATTTGATATCTCCTTGTTTTAATCTAGATAATTTCTCTAATGAGATGTTATCATTTAATAGCTGGACACAATATAGTGATAGTTCTCATCCTAGAGCTGAATTGTTATACACAAGCAATTATACAGGAAACCCTCAATCGACCACATGGACAACATTAAATGCCACTTGGCCAGCTCAGAATACTCAAACTTGGACTTCTTCTGGGAATATTGATTTATCATCAATTAATGGAGCAAATATATACTTTGCAATCAAATATACTTCTTCAGGAACTGGATCAGGAACTACTTCATTATGGAGAATTGATGATTTTAGGATTACTTATACCCCCAATCCTCCAACCAATCTTCAAATTTCAAACAAAACCAATACCACTCTTGATGTCTCATGGACTAAACCTACAGAAACATATGATGGAGTTGTAGTATTTATGTCTGAGTACCCATTTGAGAATTTTAAAACTAATAATTTACCTGATGATTATGATGCATTTACTGCAATTGCAATATTTGGCTCTGGCACCGAAGTAATTGCTGATGATGAAGTAAATTCAGCATATTGTATTTATAACAATACAGAACAATCAAATCAAACGATAACAGTAACTGGACTCGATCCTTTAAAAACATACTATGTCTTAGCCTTATCGTATGTAAGTCAAGCTGCATCAGATGATGATATATGGTCGGCAATTGCAGAAATAAATGCTCAAACCCTCCCTGTCACCCTTTCCTCTTTCACAGCAATCCCAACCAACAATCATCAGGCAGTGACCTTACAGTGGATTACCCAGTCCGAATCTGAGCTGTTTGGATATTATGTTTACCGTAATAACAGCAATGACATTCAGAGCTGTTCCCGTCAGAGTGATTTAATTCAACCGAACAACACAGATATCGAACAAACTTATACCTGGACTGATGCTGACATTTCCGAAGGCCAATACTATTACTGGTTAATGTCAGTTGAGAGAGACGGTTCTTCTGAAATGCACGGACCAGTTACTGTCAAAGTGGGTGAAACAACGCCTGAAACACCAGCTTATACCATCAATACCGCTTTCAATTCAGTATATCCTAATCCATTCAATCCAAGTACCACTTTAAGTTATTCTCTTGCTGAAGCATCTGATGTCATTGTCAAAATCTACAATGTTAAAGGTGAACTTGTTCATCAGATATATGAATTTGGTAAAAACAAAGGCAATCATTCAGTGGTTTGGAACGGAAAAGACAAAAATAACAACGCCTGTGGTTCTGGTGTTTACTTCTTCCAGTTACAGGCTGGTAAATACCAGATGACGAAAAAAGCCCTCTTGATGAAATAAATCATCTGCAAGCTCGATGTTTGCAATAGTATATTTAAGCGGAACTTCGGTTCCGCTTTTTCTTTTTCACCCAAGCTAAAAACAGGCTCACAGCGCTTAATGAATTGATAAATATACTAAATAAACCCTGAATGCTGAGCAGATGACCCCTGCTTTTGATCATAATCATGCGTAACAATGTCACAGAATTCTATTGGGCTATCATCAGAAAAATGTCCTGCACAATGAATCAGTTTGTAACAACCTTTAACTGGCTTTAGCAGTGTTAACTGCACAGACCGTCTGACTGATAGTGTTGTCAAAAGATTTTCAATAATTATCAAACATTTTTCCTGATTCTCGTAGGCTATGGAAAAGCGTTTAATCAGGGTATGGACAATCATCAGAAAAACAGCATAAGAAGAAATCCCTCTTTTTCTCAAGCCCGGATAATCTTTTTTATATTGCAAGGCATAAAGCGCCAGATCTTTTTTAAAATGCGGATAAAGTGTCTGCCAGAGTGTTTTAGTAATTTGGTTTATCTGAATAATGCTCATATTCTGTTTCTGAAGGCTTCTTGGATTCTGCTTTCTACTGACACAAATCCGTCCCTGCTGATACCAGGCAAGGTTCATGTCCCCTATCTTCTTAGGGAAGTCATGCTGTTTGTCCTTCATAATCACTTTCATCTCTATTCTCCTCTTGATATAATAATCATTTTACATTATAATGCAATATATTTCTCATATCATTCTCATATCTATCCTGTAGAAAACTGTTTTGTGAGCTCTTACCTGCTTCCTGTACAGGGCTTCATTAACACCTGCTTTTGACTCATGAGAGTAGAAAGTGAAGAGGAATGAAAGGGGCTTACCGTAACGTAAGCTACCAGCTTGCGAAAAAGCGACAGAATGCTTGTAGTACGAATATAGTTGTAACGCAAGCTACCAGCTTGCGAATATAAATCTTTTTTGGCAAGCAGGTTGCTTGCCCTACGTCCAGCTTGCGAA
>JAGOCT010000018.1:8867-13355 GCA_017998585.1 Candidatus Cloacimonadota bacterium
AGCTACCAGCTTGCGAAAAAGCGACAGAATGCTTGTAGTACGAATATAGTTGTAACGCAAGCTACCAGCTTGCGAATATAAATCTTTTTTGGCAAGCAGGTTGCTTGCCCTACGTCCAGCTTGCGAATATGAATCTTTTTTGGCAAGCAGGTTGCTTGCCCTACGTCCGGCTTGCGAATATAAATCTTTTTTGGCAAGCAGGTTGCTTGCCCTACGTCCAGCTTGCGAATATAAATCTTTTTTGGCAAGCAGGTTGCTTGCCCTACGTCCGGCTTGCGAATATAAATCTTTTTTGGCAAGCAGGTTGCTTGCCCTACGTCCGGCTTGCGAAAAAGCGACACAATGCTTGAACGGTAATTCACTATTTCCCCGTGGTTTCACCACGGGCTAGGATTCTTTCGTTTCTCCGGAACTCTGGTTTTTGCACAAACATTAGAGAACCTGTGCAAAAATCTAAAATCCGTAGGAATTGCCGAGTGGTAGCCAGATGCGGAACCGTCTGGTATAGAGTGTGTTACAAAACAAGCGCCGTAAATCCGCTTAGGATACCTGTATGATACATGGAACAGGGTATTTTTCCTTTTTGTTTTTCGGATGTACGACACTACACAAGCTCCGTTTAGCACATCCCTACAGACCATTTTGACATATTTTCAAATAATGACATTTTACAGACACACATTTATTGTGTAAACAAGTACCTGAGTAGTTACGAAAAAATTATGTGTTGACATATTTATTGTTATTTAAGAATATGAGTTGAAATAAGTTGGCATTCAGTAACGATTTTATTCTAAATCTTCATAAAGGGAGTACATGATGAGTCCATCAGGCATCAGTTTTGTTACGAGAATCAAGTCATTTTCCAGATATGAATTGATTCATTTCTTTAATCTGGTTTTTATTGAGCAGGAAGATTTAGGCTTACACATCATTCGGAAAATAAAAAGTTTAGCTGAAGAAGAACAGACCTTACTCATCAAACTCTTTTCGACGCTAACAAATATGTCCTGGATGACAGAAGAATTAGATTCTATATCAGAACCTGAGATTGCCGAGTTAGAAGTCACAGAAAAGGTCATCGAAGAAATCTTTGAGGTTACTTTACCCAAAATAATAGAAAAAGTGAAGATACAAACAGAAAATATGAGAGCTAAAATCATTGAGGATCGTCATTGGTTGAAATCAGAAGAAGTGCCATTTTTTATCAGCGATCAGATGGCTGGGATTGATTTTCCACCTGTTCAAAAATCATTACCTGAAAATCCGGTTTTAATCGGTTTACCTGAAGTTTCAAAGCATGTTTTAAAACAAAATGACCTTTTTGAATGTATCAAAAACAGAGTCAGTCACAGGAATTTTCTTAAAACAGACTTAAATCTTGACGAATTGTCTTTTTTACTTTGGGCAACTCAAGGGGTCAGAGAAGTATTCAATGAAAGAAAACAAACTCGTAGAATGGTACCTTCTGGTGGTTCTAGGCATCCATTTGAAACATATCTGGCAATTCAGAGAGTCATCTCCTTAAAGCCAGGAATATATCGTTATCTACCATTGACTCATGAATTGTTATTCCTCTATGAAGTTGAAAATCTCTCTGCAAAACTTACTGAGTTTGCTCAAAATCAAAACTTTTCCGGAGAGTCTGCAGTTTCATTTATATGGTCAGCAATCCCATACAGAACCGAATGGCGATATGGACTTCTCAGCAAAAAGGATATTCTGCTGGATTGTGGTCATCTGTGTCAAAATCTTTATCTGGCTTGTGAAGCAATAGGCTGTGGTACTTGTGCTGTTTGCGCCTATAAACAAAAAGAATTTGATCATTTGCTCGGATTAGATGGAATAGATGAGTTCACAATTTATATGTCTCCTGTAGGGAAGGTATAGCGATAGTAAGATTTTATTCATTCGCTGGTTGCTCTGGTCTTGAATAAGTAGAGAGTTAAGAATATACCTTTTTACGGATTAATCACCTCTCAATGCAGGGCTTTATCCAGTTTGTCCAAGATTAAACATTCATTTTCGAAGTGGAAAAAAATCCGTTTTGCATCTTCATTATGCCAGGCATCACATTCGTATTGAGATACATCTTGTTTGCGCCTATTCTTTTTTTACAAGCAGGATACTCGTAGTACGGAAACTAATTCCCCTCCTTTAGAGAGTTTGTGCAAAAACCAGAGTTCCGGAGGAACGATATATAATTAACACGGTGCGTAAGAGTCTGTGCAAAAATGTAGATTTTATTCGGTCGCACCTACGGTGCTTGATGTGTAACTGAATATTTTACCAGGGTTTCACCCTGGGCTAGGATTCTTTCGTTCCTTCGGAACTCTCATTTTTGCACAGACTCGTAAGCGCCTGATAGCAATGATATACACTGTTTAGCATCGTAGATGCGACAGAATTATTAATCTATTTTTTCACAGACTCTCCACAAGAGGGAATCATTTTTCCTCTTATTTGAGAAGTAAAAATTCCTTATTCAGGTGTTTGTTTAAGACCCTAAATTCTCAAAATCAGCGTTATCCGTATCAAAAATATTAATCGTTCTTATTAAAAGCCATCAGACTACATGCTATCTGAGCGCCAAGTCTGGCATTGTTACGAATCAGAGCGATATTGGCATTGAGGCTCTTCTTGTCGGTCATTTTCTGAATGGTATCGAGCAGGAAGGGGGTGAGTTCTTTGCCTTTGATATTCATCTGATCTGCCTGAGCGATTGCCTGGTCGATAACCGCTTTCATTACATCATAAGGGATAGAGTATTCTTCAGGGATGGGATTGGTAATCAACACAGCTCCTTTAAGATTCATCTCGGACTTAGTATTGATCACAGAAGCGATTTCATCCGGAGTATCAGCTCTATAGAGCAGTTTAATATGACTTTCTCTTGAATAAAATGCAGGCAGACAATCTGTTTGATAACCCAAAACCAGCACGCCAAGTGTTTCCAGATATTCCATCGTTTTATCCAGATCCAGAATGGCTTTGGCACCGGCACAAACGACTGCCACATCAGTCATTGCCAGTTCCTGTAAATCTGCTGAGATATCAAAGGTGTTTTCTGCCCCTTTATGTACACCACCAATTCCACCGGTTACGAACACTTTAATACCTGCCATCTGTGCACAAATCATGGTTGCTGCCACTGTAGTAGAAGCATTTTGTTTTTTACTGCTGATGTAAGGCAAGTCCATACGGCTGGCTTTATAAATATTTTTACTTTTGGCAAAAAATTCCATCTGTTCTCTGCTCAAACCGATGATGATTTCACCCTCTATGATCGCAATCGTTGCCGGAATTGCGCCATTACTTCGTATCATATCTTCCACTTCACAGGCAGTCTGCACATTTTCCGGATAGGGCATTCCATGTGAAATAATGGTCGATTCCAGCGCCACCAGTGGCAGATTATTCTTTAGAGCAAATTTGACTTCTTCACTAATTCTGATATATGATTTCATGATTAACTCCTTTTATTAAAACAATGGAAATTGATTTTTTCTCACCAAACGCAGACCGATATTTGACTGACGAATTTCTGGTGAAAACTGACTTCTGTAAACATTCATACAAGGCTCAGTATCACTTGAATAACTGCCTCCTCTGACTATTCGTTGCGTACCAGTATCTGCACCAAGCGGATTTGTGGATGAACCCGCATCATAAGCACCATACCAGTCCCAACACCATTCAAAGACATTACCTGTCATGTCATGAATTTTACTGATATTCGCCTGTTTTTGACCCTTTAAATGCGTAGTTCCACTGGAATTATTAACATACCATCCCACATCTCCAAGGGTGTTTGAGCCGGAATAAGCCATGTTCATAGCACCATAACGGCTGACCCCTTCCCATTCGGCTTCAGTTGGCAGACGATAACCATCTGCACTGGTATTTAAGCTAATACTATTCCAGTCTGCATCTAAACTATCAGGTATATTTCCCCAATTTTCCGGATTTGTAATGCCATTTTTACTGTAACAGGGGGTTAAACCTTTTTGAATACTCAATTTATTGCAAAATACCAGGGCATCATACCAGGAGACATTATAAACCGGATAGTTTTCGCCAACACCATGCCCACTGGCTGGATTTGTACCCATAACAGCCTGCCATTGACCTTGTGTTACTTCAAATCTGCCAACAAAATAGTTGTCTAATGAGACATTATGGATCGGCTGGGTATTTGCAAAAGAATTGCTACCCATTGAAAATGAGGTAAACACTGCACTCGAAAAATCAGGCAAATGATATTTAATACTATAATAATCTGCAGCCTCTACAGTCATATATTTAGCACTTATTTTGTAAGAATAGACATGATTAATATCTTCATAGGTATCGGTAAATTCATAAACGTTGTAATCTAACTCTGCATAATGATAATCCCATTCTCCATAATCCACTCTTCGTGAAATGACCGTATTTCCAAAGGTATTTGAACAAATCCAATTGATTTTGAAAGCGTTTACAGAAGGA
>JAGOCT010000395.1 GCA_017998585.1 Candidatus Cloacimonadota bacterium
ACAGATGAGAGACCATTTCCGTTGCACGTTTGGATGCTTCTTCCATTGTCTTAGCGTATGTAAGGCAAGTCTCTTTTAAGTTTTCAAGCGTTTCTGATTTCTGACTTTTTAGTTTCAACATCGATAATGTGCCAACAATGCCACCCAAGATATTGTTAAAATCATGAGCAATGCCACCAGCCAGAGAGCCAATTGTTTCCATTTTTTGTGATTGTCTGAGAATTTGTTCTGTTTTTTCCAGCTGAGTAATATCATCCAGACGGAAAGCTAAATCTTTAACTCCATTTTGTACGAGCGGAAAAATGGAGATATTCATATATTTTTCAACACCATTTTTGAGTAGCTCTCTTTTTAAATCTATTGATTTTTTCTCATCCAGAGAGTTTTGACAAATTTCTTTGTATTTTTGAAAATAGGGTAATATATCCCACAGATTTTTCCCGATAGCTTCTGTTGCCTGAACTCTGTAGTACTTAACTGCCGCTTCATTCCACTCTTGAATAATGCCTTGTTCATTGATGGAAATTAGCATAGATGGCATTGAATCAATAATGTTTTTTAAATATTGTTTCATTCTCTTCATTTCAGCAGACGAGGACTGTAACTGATCAATATAAAGCAGAATCTGACTTGCTTTTTGTGAAAATTCCTGTTGAAGGATGTTTATTTCTTTGGTTTTGTACCTGATAGAATTATTCTGTTGCTGTGAATCTGAGTTCCAGTGTCGAATCCAGATGATAAACTGCTCCAAAGGTTTAAAGATATAAGTATATTGAAACAGTGTTTTAAAGAAAAAAATCAATAATAAAAAACTGACCAGAATGGGATAAGTGTCCTTGACAGCCTGAATCGTTTGGTAAACAGAAGACATTGGTTTCATAATGACGATGTCATTTGTAAGCGTATTACTGCGGTATCTGGTATAAAAATAGGTTTTATCCAGTTTAATTTCATTTTGATCATAGTCAGGCAAAACAGTAAAGGGTATATTTATCTTGGAGGAAGATACAATGTATCCATCTTTTGTTGCGAGAATAATGATACTTTCATTGTATTCTGCTATTGAAATAATCGAAGCGTTTAGTTTGTCAATACCAATTCTGCCAACATATACATGATCATCCAGTTTAGCAGCCATATAAATACTTAAGCCTTCTTTTTCAGGAGACTGAAACAATGGAGAGAATGAGGGGGTATAAGTCCAGATGCTTCTGAAAAAATCATATAGATTACTGTTTTTAAAATTGTAGTTTTCAAAAATCAGGCTTTCAGCATCCTTTTTAAATATTTTGTTAATTGTATAGGTAGAATCGAGAGAGTATAAATCAGAAAAACTATTCATTAGAGAAGCAATTTGCTGATCTTGGTGATGATTTAAGAAATTGTTAAATTCATTCTTTCTTTGAGACATGATTGTATTGAGTAGCACATCAATTTTTCTGGATTCCGCTTTTTGGGTTTTAATATAGTTTTTTCGTATTTCATTTTCAAGAGAAAAAAGAATAAAAAACATAATCGAAAGGATAAAAAATAAAGAAAATATGTCAATCCAGATAAAGAGATTTTTTGCAGATTTCATCTTAAAAATTCTTCCTTTATATCATAAACGAAATACAGAGGCATATCGACATCTCCAAATTCGTCAAAGACAATATCTCCAAATCGGGTTTTAAATGTTTTTGTTTTTAAAATATAATCTTTAATTTGCTGAGGTTTTCTTGAACCATTATCTATTGCCTGATTCATGATTTCAAGTGCAGAATAAACATTCAAGCTGATGAAAGTTGGGACAGAATTGAACTTGGCTTTGTATTGTTCAACATATTGGTCAACTGCCTGATTTTGACCTTTTGGCGGGTAGTGTGATGGAATAATGCTATGCTCAATTGTTTTACCGGCGGTCTCCAGAAGCGTAGGAGATTTCATCCAGGGCGTGTACATGATCGGTAGTCCAGGCTTGAAGGTCGCTGCGAGCTGAGCAATTGATCCGCAATTGGTCTTATAGCCTCCGATTAAAAGATAAAGACTATTATAAGTCATTTTTCTAAGTTTATCTTGCAAATCACTGATATTTATCTCAGACATTTTGATGTCAATCAGTTGATAATCTTTCGATTGATAATGGCTGAGAAAGACTTCAAGTGCTGGCTTTGTATAAGCTTCATTTTCTAAATCTCTGATAATCAGCAATTTGTCAAATTTTTTTTCAGATTTGTTTAAACTCTCATTCATGAATTCTGCAATCCTAATTTGTTCTTTTTCTACATCCAGTACATTTCTGATAATCATATCTTCTTTCTTTGAGAGTTCGTTGGTCGTTGCACCTGTAACCATCGCAAAAACCTGGTCATTATTGATTCTGTCTTTAATGGCTACAATACAAGTGGAAACATGGCTGGTAATGATAATGTCAATACCTTGTTGTTTTAAGTTTTCATATTGTTTTATTGTTTCATCCGGCAGCCATTTATCATCAAAACTTGATATCTCAATTCGGGATTTTGGATTATCTTCCAAAAAAATTCTTGATGCATTTACTTCACTAGACCCAACGATAGATGCAGAGTCAAGTTTTGTCATAATAGCTACTTTTGTTTTTGATGGCTTAGAACAGGATATCATTATCAGCATCAGAACGATAATCGCTAGTTTAAAATATCTCATTTTGTCCTCCTGATTCATAGTATATATTATTTTTGCCCAATTGTAAAGATAAAAATTAAGGAAGTTCTGAAAAATTGGAAGAATCTGTCGTTTGACTCTGTTTTATCGCTTACTTTTAAGCAGGAAGCTTGTAGTACGATTGCGGATTTACGGCGCTTCCCTTCGCAAATCCCTACAGGTGCTTTTTACTTTACAAACAAGTTAGCATAAGCGCTGTTAATTAAAAAGCTTTCAT
>JAGOCT010000019.1 GCA_017998585.1 Candidatus Cloacimonadota bacterium
TGGTGTTTTGTGTTTACAATTAGATGGTTACTAATAGATAAAGTCTTTTTTCTTAATAATACTTAGGAACTTTCTGAAGGATTGATGAGATGACTATCGCAGAAGCGGTTACTGCAGCGGTTTCAGCTCTGAGTATATGATTGCCAATTGTAAAGCTGTCAATTTTTTCTTTCATAAACAAGTCAAATTCATCTTGATGAAAGCCCCCTTCGGGTCCAATAAAAATACACAAAGAGCTTGGATAAAGTTTAAAAGATAGTTCAGAAAGGGAAGTTTCTGTTTCTTTTTCGGATGCGACAATACCTTTAAATCCAAAATTTTTTATCTGAAGAATTGTCTCATTAAGAGTTGAAACAGGGTGAACAATAGGTAAAAAGGCATTATCACATTGTTTAATGGCAGAGATGGCTGTTTTTATCATTTTATCCTGAATCGGATCATGATTCTTATTTTTTGAATCAGTTATTCTCCGTACACTGTAACGGGTTTCCATCGGGAAAAACTGTTTTACTCCCAACTCAGTCAGTTTTTCAATAATCCATAAGTCATTTTTATTTTTCAACAGAGAAAAAGCGACAGCAATTTCTGGTGTCCCTTTTTGGAATGAATCGATTTTACTAATATAAATGTCAGCATTTTTTTTTGTAATTTTTGATATTTTACCATAAGCCAGTTGTCCCATTCCGTTTGTAAGAATGATTTCGTCATTTACACGGTAACGGGACACATTGACTAAATGGTGAAACTCATCGCCATCTAACAACAAGTTATTATCAAGATCACTATCTGACCATATTACAGGCAAATAAAATGATGGCATTAAAATAAATCCTTAAATTTTTTCCAGAAGGTTTTATCTGGATTTAAATTTCGTTTTTCATCGAATTTCTTTAATTGTTCATACAATTTAATTTCTTCGGATGTTAGCGAGGTCGGTGTTACGACATCTACCTTAACGATGATATCGCCACGGTAATGTTCATTATTGACTTCAGGCAGACCTTTCCCTCTTAACTTGAATACTTTGCCTGTCTGAGTACCTGCCGGTATCTTGACTTTTAGCTTTTCATCAGCTAAGGTTGTTACCATAATTTCACCACCTAAAGCGGCTGTTGAGAAAGAAATCGGATACTCACAAATCAGATTGACTCCGTCTCTTACAAAGACATCATCTTCTTTTTCATGAATCATGACCAAAATGTCTCCATTGCTGCCATTTCTTTTGCCTTTATTACCTTCTCCTCTTAAGCGAATGTATTGACCTTCCTGAACACCTGCCGGAATTGTTACTTTTACATCTTTTGGTTTACTGATTCTGCCGTCACCATTACAATGTTTACATTTCTTTTCGATAACTTTTCCTTCACCATGACAGGAAGGGCATGTTACAACAGTTTGAACATTGCCAAAAAATGATTGTCTGACCTGACGTACCTGGCCCTGCCCGTTACACTGAGTACAGGTTTTTACCTTGCCATCTTCAGATCCGCTACCATTGCATGAAGTACAAGTATCTTTAGTCGAAATTTTTACGGTTTTAGATACTCCGTTATAAATCTCTTTCATTGTTAATGAAAGTTCAATTCTCAAATCTTCTCCACGATTAACCTGGTCCTGACGTGAACGTGATGAGCGTCTTCCGCCTCCAAAAAGATCTCCAAAAATGGATTCAAAACCTCCAAAAATGTCAGAAAAATCTCCTGTATGTGTGAAATTAGACCAGTCAAATCCACCAGCACCAAACTGGCTATCAACTCCTGCATGACCAAATTGGTCATATCTTGATTTCTTTTCAGGATCGCTGAGTACTTCGTATGCCTCTGCAGCCTCTTTAAACTTTTCTTCTGCTTCGGCATTTCCTGGGTTTTTATCTGGATGGTACTTCATTGCCAGTTTTCTGTAGGCACTCTTTATTGTACTTTCATCAGCGTTTTTATCAACGCCGAGTATTTCATAATAATCTCTTTTAGACATATTCTTTCGCCTCTATTCTTCTTTTGGTTACACTGTAGGGTAAGCAACCTTGCTTGCAAACTATAACAATCAGGTTTTGCATAACCCTTTCAGTTACAAACAAATCCACAATTTACTCTTAAGATATAGAAAATTCGGCTTAACAAAATTGTCAAGCCGAATAGATCAATTTATGGATTATTTATCATCAACCACTTCGAATTCAGCATCTACAGGACCGTCATTTGTTGGTTTTGCTTGTTCCTGAGCATTATTTGCCTGATTCATAAAGTCTTCTGGATTGAATCCACCTGCACCACCTTGAGCACCTTGTTGTTCCTGCATGTTTTTATAGAGGATTTCACCCAGTTTTTGTGCACGTTTGGATAAAGTCTCAGCAGCTTCGTTGTATTCAGCTGCAGTCTGGCCTTTTTCCAGTTTTTCTTTAGCTTCTTTAATCGCAGCTTCAATCTCAGTTTTTTCTGAATCTGATAATTTGTCAGCATAATCAGCCATTGATTTTTCAGTTGAGAAGATCAATGTATCCAGTTTATTTTTTGCTTCGATCATTTCTTTTCTTTGTTTATCTTCATCTGCATGTGCTTCTGCTTCTTTAACCATTCTGTTGATTTCTTCTTCACTCAGACTACCTGGTCTTTCAATACGCATAGAATGTTCTTTATTGGTACCTTTATCTTTTGCAGACACATGAAGAATACCGTTTGCATCGATATCAAATGTAACTTCAATTTGTGGAACTCCTCTTGGTGCTGGTGGAATACCAACCAGATCAAAACGACCCAGACTGCGGTTATCATTCGCCATCGGTCTTTCACCCTGAAGAATATGGATGGTTACGGCATTTTGATTATCTGCAGCAGTTGAGAATACCTGGCTTTTGCGGGTAGGAACAGTCGTGTTTCTTTCAATAATTGGAGTCATCACACCACCTAATGTTTCAATACCCAAAGTCAGAGGAGTTACATCAAGTAAGAGGATGTCATTTAATTTTTCATCTCCGCCTAAGATACCACCCTGAACAGCAGCACCAATTGCAACCACTTCATCAGGATTTAAACTTTTGTTGGTTTTTTTATTGAAGAATTTTTCAACCGCTTCCTGAACTGCAGGGATACGGGTACTGCCACCAACCAGTAAGACTTCGTGAATTTGTGATGAATTTAACTTTGAATCTTCCAATGCTTTACGGCATGGAATAAGAGATCTTTCCACAAGTCTGGCTGTTAAACGATTAAATTCTGAAACAGATAAGTCATAAACAAGATGTTTAGGACCGCTTGCATCAGCTGTTATGAACGGCAGGTTGATATTAGTTGTTGGAGTTCCTGATAATTCAATTTTAGCTTTTTCTGCAGCTTCTTTCAGTCGTTGCATTGCCATATTGTCTCTGGATAAATCAACACCCTGATCTGCTTTGAATTTTTCAATCAGCCAGTCCATAATCGCTTTATCAAAATCGTCACCGCCAAGATGAGTATCGCCACCGGTTGATAACACTTCTACCACACCATCAGCTACTTCAAGGATAGAGATGTCAAATGTTCCGCCACCTAAGTCATATACAGCGATTTTTTCTGCTTTTTTATCTTCTTTTTGAAGCCCGTAAGCGAGAGCTGCAGCAGTTGGTTCGTTGATAATTCTTTTTACATCAAGACCAGCGATACGACCAGCATCTTTGGTTGCCTGTCTCTGAGCATCATTGAAGTAAGCAGGAACGGTAATCACCGCTTCTTTAACTTCTTGTCCCAGATAAGCTTCAGCAGTTTCCTTCATTTTAGTTAAAATGATAGCTGAAATTTCCTGAGGTGTAAAGTCTTTGCTTACAGCATCGATATGAACGGTTGCTTCGCCTTTGTTGGTTGCATTCACTTTATAACCAACAATGCGAATTTCATCTTGAACTTCATTTATATTTCTACCCATAAAACGTTTGATTGAATAAACGGTATTGGTTGGATTGGTGATTAACTGTCTTTTTGCCAGCTGACCAACCAGTCTTTCTCCCTTTGCATTAAATCCGACAACAGATGGAGTTGTGCGGGTTCCTTCAGCATTAGCGATAACGATTGGTTTACCACCTTCCATTACTGATACACATGAATTAGTGGTTCCTAAGTCGATTCCGATGATTTTTCCCATGGTATGCCTCCTTTTTATTTTTTATTCTTTATTTTCTGGTTTTATGCCATTAGAAACAGCTACACGAGCTGGTCTGATTACTTTTTCATTCATCTTGTAGCCATTTTGAATGACAGCTGCGATGATGTTTTCCTCTAAATCAGAAGGAATATGAGCTAATGCTTCATGATAGTTAGGGTCAAATTCCTTTTCAAAACATTCAATTTTGGTAACATTGTTTCTTTTTAACAGCGTTTCAATCTGTTGATAAATCAGTTCAATGCCTTTTTTAAACGCTTCAAAGCCGTCTGTATTCACTTCTACACTAAAAGCCCTTTCAAAATTGTCAAAGACTTCACAAATCTCAAGAATAATCTTCTCGTTGGAATATTTCACCCAGTCAGCCTTTTCTTTGAGTGTATTCTTACGAAAGTTGTCAAAATCAGCTAATGTTCTCAGCCACTTATTTTTAAATTCGTCACGTTCAGCTTCTAATTTTTCAAGTTCCTGCTCAAAGGAATCCTCTTCTTCAATCTCCTGTACAGTGATTTCCTGTATCTCTTCAGAAGAACTGGCATCTTCATTTTTTATTGGCGCAGTTTCTTCATGCTCAACAGGAATATCTGTTTTTTTTAGTTCGTCATCCTGAATCATGTTCTCTTTATCCTTTTTATTGTCTTTTTTTATCATTTCTAAGTACCATCATCCCTTTCTTAGTTGTTTGAGTAATAATCTTTGCGATATCTCTTACTACTGGAATGTTTTTTTTATAATTCATGCTGTTAGGTCCAATTACTCCCAGATAAGCCGGTATATCAAATATCTCATATCTTGAAAATATCATGGAGAATCCATTCCATTCAGGATTACCAAAATCCTCTCCCAATAATATATTCCATTCCGTACTACTAGCATCCTGCTTGTAGCCTTTTTCTGAATCCAATTGATATTTCTGCATCATGGAAATCAGCAAATCGTGTCTCTGCATCATTTCTAAAAAGAGAAGGATGTTATGCTTATTATCAAACTCTACCTGATTGAGAAATTCAACACTACCATCAAAATGAATATAAAAACTATTCAATTCTATTAAGGCATTGTAGAATTCTTTTAAAAAACATTGAAGAAGCTTATTGTCTTCTGATACAATGTCTGACAGATTGTCCAGATATTTATTGATAATGTCATATATCCTTAGTCCTGTCAGTTCATCATTCAAATATCTGACCAATACTTTTAACTGGGCTTCAGATATATCAAAATCTGGCTTGATGATAATCGTTTTATCCATTCCTGAATCGAGGCTAATAACAAATAATAACTTGTCATTTGCCACTTTAAACACATCCAGTTTGGATAGACAGTCATAAGATATCTCTGGTTCTGCTACAAAACTAAGCTGATCGGTTTCTTTTGCCAGTAATTGTTTAATAAAATGAAGTGAAAGCGGAATATCCCGATAATTTTGAACTAACATGGATTGTAAAAAGTCGGTTTTATCATACTTTATTTTGGCTACTTCAGGTTTGATACAATCTACATATTTTCTATAACCCGCAATGGTGGGAATTCGCCCTGCTGAAGTATGTGGCTGGTAGATATAGCCTTTTCCTTCCAAACGGGATAGGTCATTACGAATCGTAGCTGAACTAATACCTTCAATATAGTTCTCGCATAAAGATCTGGAGGCAACTGCTTCCTTGGTCTCTATAAACTCTTCTACCAGATTCTTCAGAACTTCCTGTTCTCTGAGCTCATTCTTTTTCATTTTTTAGCACTCCTTATCGTATTCTGCTAATCTAATGACAAAATAATATAATTTGAAAAATTGTCAAACAAAATCTTTGAGTGCTAATTTTTTTATGTTGATGCTTTTTTGAGAAGTTTACTGTAAAAGTGAAAAACTGAAAATCTAATTGTATCATTTAATCTGATACGATGTCAGAAAATGTAATTAGTAATGAGAAATATGAAGTGTATTCTACAGGATAGATATGAGAATCAAAAGAGAAAAAAAGAGATAACATATTAAAAAATAGAGAAATAAGAGAAATATTGTGAATAAGACAAAAGAAGTTCATTTTTTGCTAAAATAATCTCATTTGATGAATGCTTTTTTTTCTGGAGATTTTGTAATAACTATTTTTTTACTACTCAGTTGCTATCTTAATTACTGGGCTTAGTATTGTTATTCTTTTTAGAATATTTTCATCGATTATATTCGTTATACTCTTTCAGATTGTTTATTGCTTTTAATTTGAGGAAAGTATTGCATAAATGGCGACTAGCCATTCAAGTATTGAATGATTTACGAATGTAACGAAGAACATTCATTCAGTTTAACTATAGTATTGAGCTGTTTAAAAAACAAGAGTAACGAAGTGGTAGCAAAAGAGTTTGATTTTCTTTAAAAAACAGAAGACAATAAACTATCATTAATTCGTTTTGATAATGGTATAAACTGGCGTTAATGAATTTACAAGAGGTTGCTATCTTGGTAAAATATAAAAATGTTTTGGCTATTTATTCAATAATGGGGCATTATGAAATTTTGCGTGAATTTTATTGCGATTTAGATAATAACACAGACAGTATCTTAAAGAAGGATTAGTGGTAGTTAAATAGACTTCTCTCACATAATTTCTATCTTTTCGAATGACTTCAGAAATGGGAATTTTGGCATATTTTCTGCCAGGTAGAGAACGCTTTAAAGTATGAGACATCGTCATTTCAATGAGATCGTCGAAGGTTTTGTATTTCAGCAATTCAAGCAGAACAAAATAGGTGATCATAACATCACCGTCGGCGGTATGAGCTGTAAAATCCTGTAATACTTCTGTATTTAGGTTTAGTTCATTTTTTAAAAAGCGCAGTGAACTTTTATGCAGATTGAAAACCTGACGGGCACAATATTCTGTATCAAGAATTTTGCATGCGCATTCAATCCCTTCTCTGGCTATCATAAATAAATCATTTTCAATAGCATGCCCAATAATCACATTATTTTTATTTGAGAAAATGCTTTTTATCTCATTAAACATGGTAGAGTTAGCGAATCTTAATTTATCCTTTACCATTGAATTACTGATATTATGTACCCATCGGGAACCATCTTTTATCTGTACTCCTGGATTAAACATTTCAATTTTGAGATGATTTAACATATTATTCTCAAATGTTCCAATAGCAAGGCTGATGATTCTGTCTTCTTTTGATGATCCGCTAGTTTCTGTGTCTATAATATAATTCATGAGAGCCATTTTCAATAAGTGGCTCATTTTGTCAATGATTATAGAATCACTCTTCTTGATTGTCATGGAATGATCGTTAAAAAGTTAAATTTAAAAATGATCATAAAAAAAGAAAAAATCTAGAATTAACTTGACTAAAAGAATAACAATATTGAATTTGCTTTATGATATTAATCAGGCTAAATGCCGAACTAACAGATAAAGGATAAGAGATGTTTATAGATTTTGCAAAAATACATATAGAAGCTGGAGACGGCGGACATGGTTGTATCAGTTTCAGACGTGAAAAATTCGTTGCAATGGGTGGGCCTGATGGTGGTGATGGAGGAAAAGGTGGTGATGTAATTGTCGTAGGTGATGAAAACATCAATACCCTCATTCAATTTCGATACAACAAACTATACAAAGCAGAAAAAGGGCATAATGGTGGTGGAAAAAATCAGTCTGGTGCTTATGGTAAAGCAGTTTATATCAAAGTGCCATTAGGGACAGAAATATCTATTATAGAATCAGATAAAAAAAGGAAAATTGCAGAAATTCTCTCTCATAACGAAGAGATTATTATTGCAAAGGGTGGCTTTGGAGGTAAAGGAAATACTCATTTTACAACCAGTAGTAATCAGGCTCCCAGAAAAGCAACCGATGGAAAAGCTGGAGAAATTTTTGATATTGAGTTATCTTTAAAACTAATGGCGGATGTTGGTTTGGTTGGCTTTCCTAATGCAGGAAAATCTACTTTACTCAGTTCTATTTCTGCAGCACGCCCTAAAGTTGCCGATTATCAGTTTACAACTCTTGAACCCATGCTTGGGGTTGTTTATGTAGATGAATACAGGACATTTGTTATGGCTGATATACCTGGTCTTATTGAAGGAGCGCATGATGGAAAAGGACTCGGTATTCAGTTTCTTAAACACATTCAGAGAACTAAAACGCTTCTGTTTCTGATTGATATCAGTAGCGAAGATCCTGTTCATGATTACTTCATTTTAAAAAAAGAGCTTCATCTTTATGATACGAAATTAGATAAAAAAAATCATCTGATTGCACTTAGTAAACTTGATATTATTCCAGAGGAAGAAAGAAAATCCAGACTGGATGAAGTCGCTGAACTTTTTATTCATAATGCCAGAGAAAACATTATTGGAATCTCAAGCGTTGCTAACTTAAATATAGATGATTTAAAACTAAAATTACTTGAAATGGTAAAAAATGCTTCTCAGGAAGATTAAAGCCTGGCTTACATTACAAGAATTTAAAACTTTGAAGTTTGATCAGTTAATGCAGTTGATCGAGCAATTGGGTCATCCAGAGAATTATATTGGTGAAAAAAATGATTTGTGGTTAGAAGTGGATTTTTTAAATCCTCAGATGATTGATTTACTACAAAGAGACTATACCCCTCAAAACTGGGACAAGATAGTCAAAATAGTTGAGAATTTTTCTCTTCAGTTTATTTCTATTTTAGATGATGAATATCCTGAAGAACTGAAAACCATTTTTCATGCGCCATTATTTCTGTTTTGTCTGGGTGATATCAGTCTTCTCAAAAAAGATAAAAAAGGGGCTGTTGTTGGTACCCGAAAACCAAGCGCTTACGGAAGAATGATCACCCAACAAATGTGCAAACAGTTGTGTCTTGCTGATTATGTGATTGTTAGCGGACTCGCTGCCGGAATTGATTCTGAAGCTCATAAGACAGCACTGGAAACAAATGGAAAAACGATTGCTGTTCTGGCACATGGACTGGAAATGATTTATCCTCCCCAAAACCGTGATCTGGCAAAAGAGATTAAACAAAACGGACTATTGATAACAGAATATCCGCCTTATTCAAAAATGAACAAATGGTATTTTATTCAAAGAAATCGAATCATCAGTGGACTGAGCCGTTTTACAGCTGTAATGGAAGGAAAAGCAAAGAGTGGCGCTATGCTGACTGCCAATTTTGCTCTGGAGCAAGGTAGAGATATTTTTGCTTTACCAGGTAATATTAACTGTGAAAATGCAGAAGGACCGAATAATCTTATACAAAAAGGAGCCAACTGTATTAACACTGTTCATGCAGTTAATGATTTTTATAATGAAATACCTGAATTTGAAACAAACAAAACAATAATAGATTTAAATCCTGATGAAGAACTGATATATAAGATCGTCAAAGATAATCCCCCACATATTCATGCAGATGATTTGATTTTAATTACAAGCTTTGATTTTGGTAAACTATCGAGTACTATCTTCATGCTCGAACTCAAAAATCTGATCAGAAAAATTGATGGTAACTCTTATATGTGCTGTAACTAAATATCAGAAACAAAATTTGGAGAATAATATGAAAAGAGAAACAAAGATCACACCTAACTATATAGACTATCCATGTGGCAGTGTTTTAATTGAAACAGGAAAAACAAAAGTAATTTGTTCTGTAAGTATAGAAGAGAATGTGCCCCCATTTTTAAGAGATAAAAATCAAGGCTGGTTAACTGCAGAATACAGTATGTTACCTGCCAGTACCCATAATCGTACCAGAAGAGAAGTTAATTCTGGAAAAATTGGTGGTAGAACAGCTGAAATTCAACGTCTGATAGGACGTTCTTTGAGAGCAGTAGTAGATTTGACAAAGATGCCAGGATTGACAGCATATATTGATTGTGATGTTATTCAGGCAGACGGAGGTACACGTACTGCTTCAATAACAGGCGCTGCTGTAGCACTTGCAATCGCATTTGAAAAACTAATTCAGGAAGAAAGATTATGTGAAAATCCTATGAAAGAACTGGTTACAGCGATTAGTGTAGGGATTGTTAATCAGGAATTTATATCAGATTTGTGTTATGAGCAGGATTCAAATGCTGATGTTGACTTCAATATTGTAATGACTGAATCTGGACGTTTTGTTGAGTTACAGGGAACTGCAGAAAACAATCCATTTTCTTTTAATGACTTAACCCAGCTGATTGATTTAGCTCAGAATGATATCATCCAATTATGTGAAATTCAAAAACAAGCGATTAACAAATGGAAAAATTAAATTAAATAAGGAAAATAAATGAAAAAGTATCTTGTCATTCTCATCCACTTAAGTTTTTGTTTACTGAATGCAATTCCAGTAAGCTTTAATCTTACTCAAATCAATTTTGAAAATGCCATTGCAAATCAAAATTATCAGAAAATATTAAGAATATATAATCAAAGTTCTGTTAATCAGGATATTACCTTACTGCATAATAATCGTAGTTTTACTTTCTCAGATACACTTTTTTCAATTTCTGCCAATGACAGTATAGATATTCAAGTTAATTTTAATGGTAAACATAATATCGAATACAAAGATGTCTTTTATTTTATCAACTCATTGAATCAAACACCAAGTGTGCTACAGGCAAATGTTGCAGTTAACTATTCTCAGTCTTTATATGCACCTACATTTAATAAATGGGACAGTGAACTAAAAAGTACTTTGCTTTCTCTTGTTAATAATCATCATTCTATTGGTTATACTGAAGCAAGAGAAGAAATGTTTTCTTCTATCGATAATGTCAACGGCTATGTGGAATGTGTTTATACAGGGCAATTAGTACAGACAAGTGGAATTCCAGATAACAATGTTATGAATTGTGAACATACATGGCCTCAAAGCATGGGTGCTGAGGGTGTCGCAAAATCAGACTTAAATCATTTGTTTCCAACAAATTCAACGGCTAATAGTGTCAGAGGTAATTTACCTTTCGGAGTCGTTGTATCTGGTCAAAACTGGTCAGTAGGCGGATCAAAAAGAGGATATAATGCTCAGGGGACACAGGTTTTTGAACCAAGAGATGTTCATAAAGGGGATGTTTCAAGAGCGATGTTTTATTTTTCAGTTCGTTATAACAATCCCTCTTCTCCATTTTTCAATGACCAGGAAGCCGTTCTCAGACAATGGCATTATCAAGATCTTGTAAGTCTTAAAGAAACAAACCGGAATAATGCGATTGAAGAGATTCAAAATAAAAGAAATCCATTTATTGATCATCCTGAGTTTGTTGATCGTTTATTTAGTATAGCTACAACGGCAAACAGACCACAAGTAGCATCTTATTATTTTCCAATCCAATCTGTAAATGCTGATAATATGAGCAATGTTTCTATCCCTGTATCAAACTTCGGTAATGCTGTTTTGAATATTAGTTCAGTTACCAGTTCAAATTCTAATTTTTTAGTAAATTTATATCCAAGCAGTATTCCTTCTGGTCAGTATGGTATGATTGAGCTATCAATACCTGGATCAGGTGATAATCAAACTACAACTTTAAATGTTTACACTTCAACAGGGAATTATACGATTACAGTTAGTTCACAAACAACTTCTACGGATAATCAAATATTAAATCCTCAATACTTCGATTTTTCAGTTTATCCTAATCCAGTTAATTCAATAGCTCATATCGCTTTAAATTCTAATTTGAAAAATACAGATCCCATAAAAGTCTCAATTTATAATCTTAAAGGACAAAGAATTGAAACAACAATTTATCAGAATCCCTTAGTTAAATCTAGTATTGATTTTAAATCAGATAAATACCCCAATGGAATTTACTTTATCAGATTAGAACAAGGGAATCAATATCAAACCAAAAAAATTATTGTGATGAAATAGGAGATAAAAATGGATATTCAGGAAATCTTAAAAGAGACAAATGCTTTGTTAAAAGGACACTTTAAGTTAACATCAGGTCGTCATAGTGAATATTATGTAGAAAAAATTAAAATTATTCATTATCCTGATAAGGTAGAAAAGCTTTGTAAAGAAATCGCTGAAAAATTGAAAGATTATCCTGTGGACATAGTCGTAGGACCAGCGTACGGTGGGATAGCTCTGGCTTATGAAGTGGCAAAACAAATGGGGAAGAAGTTTGTATTTACACAGAGAAAAGATGATCAGATGACTATCAGAAGTGGTTTTGATATCAAAGCTGGTGATAATGCTGTTATTATTGAAGATATTATCACTACCGGTGGCAGTGTTAAAGAAGTCATTGATGTTTTGAAAAATTATCAGATGAATGTTCAGGCCGTTTCCTGTATTGTAGATAGATCAGGAGGTAAAGCTCAGTTTGAATGTCCATTAATTCCACTTACCAGTGTTTCATTTGATACATGGGAAGAACAGGATTGTCCTCTTTGTAAAGCGAATATTCCTATAGTTAAACCTGGTGCAAGCGATAAGAAAAAATAATGAAAAGAATATTAGTAAATCTTATATCCTGTGAGGAAAATCAATGTAAGACTTTCATTGATGCCTTGAGGTTTTTACCAGTAAGACCTGAGATTCAATTTATTCTAGTTGGAAAATATGAATATCCTGATTTTATCAAACATCTGGCTCAATGTATTGATTGTTGCAATCATTTCCAGTTTGAATGGCATCAAGAATCCTATTTTACTGCTCATCTTTATGAAAAATATCACGCTGATGCAATGATCAATTATATGTGTAATGAGTCCGTAAACATGCAAACTCCTGGATTTAATCAAATCATTACACCCGTTATGGATGTATATTATTTTGCCCATAATGATAAGAATCTTTTTGATTTAAGCGAAGAAAACCTCTTAGCGATTTCTTTAAATCAGTTAGTAAATCATTTAAAAGAAGAAAAAATTGAATCAATAGATTTCTTAAGATCTCAGCTTTTTATGTACACTGAGATTGAAGATAATATGATCGAACTACTCAAGCGTGATTTCATTTTAAAAGAAATCTATCTGGCAGATTTGAGGGATGTTTCCGATATATCCAGTCATCAAATTGTTACTCTTTTCCCACATATCATACTGAGCTTGATTAAATTATTTTTACCAACATCCATTGCGGATATCAATCATCGTTACAATATCCCCTGCCTGGAAATTAAGAATTCAGAAAATGATACTTTTATTGTTAAGCAACATATTCGTTACTGTACAAATCAGTT
>JAGOCT010000396.1 GCA_017998585.1 Candidatus Cloacimonadota bacterium
CTTCAGCGCTTCTTAATGCCAGATTTTTGACTTCTTCAGCCACTACAGCGAAACCCTTACCAGCTTCTCCGGCATGGGCAGCTTCAACAGCAGCATTAAGCGCCAGCAGATTAGTCTGAAATGCAATTTCATCAATTGTCTTTATAATCTTACTGGTTTCCTGAGATGATTTAAGAATAGAAGCCATTGCATCACTCATCCTCTCCATTGCATTGTCGCCTTCATTCACAGATTGAACGGCTAAATCAGATAATTGTAATCCTTTTCTCGAATTTTGAGTATTGTCACTGGTCAACCCATTGATTTCTTCCATCGAACTTGATATCTCTTCTAAAGAGCTTGCCTGCTCACCAGTTGCTTCTGCAAGTAACTGAGAACCTTTACCGATCTGCATAGAAGCAGAAGAAATTTGTTGTACAGCGCTACTAACCTGCGTGATTGCTTCGTCAAGATTAGCAGCAGCCATATTAATATTTTCTTTAAATTCTTCTAACTCACCTTTATAATCACCTTTAACTCGTACTGTTAAATCTTTATTTGCCAGTGAACTCATTACACTCATCGCTTCATGTATCGGTTCAATCACGTTATCAAGTAATTGATTCATACCTTCAATGATTTTTCGGTAATCACCTTTATGAACCAAAGGATTTGCCCGTTTTGTTAATTCACCTTTAAGTGCTGAAGCGGTTAAGGATTGAACATCCTGATACATCGCATCAATACTGTTACACATATTATTCATTGCAGCCATCAACTGAGCTGTTTCATCCTCATACAATACATCTAAATGAATATCGGTATTTCCTTCTGCTATCATATTAGCAGCTTTCAGGCATTGATTGACTGGTTTTACTATACTGGCAGAAATTCTTACAGCAAATATAAATGATAAAATGATGGCTATCAATAAGGAAATGCTCAAGATGATAATTGTTTGAGTGATTTTGGCAGAAATATTCATTCCACTCTGGCTTGTCAGTGTATTATGATACTCAATCAATTCACCCAAATATTTAAAATAATTATCCTGATGAAAATCTAACTTCCCATTCATCAGACTGGCTGCTTCATCTTTCTTATTCTCTTTTATCAGATTGATGTAGATATCCAGGTTTTTAACATATTCTGTTCTGTCACCGATCATCTTATCCAGTAATTTCTTACCTTCTTCATCAGTAACATGCTCTGGGAGGTATTTAATTGAAGATGCAGCTTTTTTTCTGGCTTCTGCAATCATATCTATATCTTGCTGATTCTTTGCAGGTTCATTAAAAATATGTAAGTTTCTGACTCCTCTGGCAACAACATTAAGATTTTCAATAATATTGTTAGCTTCTAACACTTTTCTGAATAAATCATTGATTAGCGTATCATTCTGTTTTTTTAAGTTTATCAGATTCATAAAACTGATTATGGTTATAAAGACCATAATTGCAATTACACTGACAAATCCCATTCCCAGTCTTCCTGAGATTTTTGTTTTGTTTAACATCCTGTCTCTCCGTATATTTTTTAATATTCTTCTTCATTTAGATTAAATTCAGCTGACTCAACCCAGAACTTGGGATGTTCTATCATCTGTATCAAAAAGGATAATGTTTTAATGTGCTCATATTCTTCATCAATAATCTTTTTTAAAGATACTTTATCGCTTACATTGATCTGGTTATAATACTGTATGTAAAAAGATAAGTGTTTCTTTTCTATTTCCAAAGCTTCTTTGTATAGATCAATCTGATCTGTAAAACAGGTAAATTCCATTGATCTTTTTTTCATGTCGTTGATTTCATTCTGAACATTCAGCATTAGATTGGAATCTATCATTTCAATACGTTCATCTTCTTTGAGTTTTTTAAAAAGAGTATAATGTTTCATTTCATCTTCTGCCAGCATGTTAAGAATGTTATTTACACCCTGATCCTGGCTGCATTTGTTTGAGAGGTTATGATAATATTGTTCAGACACTTTTTTCAGTTCCATGGCTTTTGAATAGAAACTCATTTTTCACCTCCGGTAGTATTTTTTCACATCTATTTGTTCTTACACTGATTGTTTTACAGACTTTAGCCATTTTTGTCAGCCATTATCATGATCTGAATATCAGCTGTTCTACAAACACGAAGTTTGTTTTGACCTTTTTAAAACCATCTTATGTAATCTGATAAATTCATTATATACAAAAAAAAGAAAAAAGCAAGAAAATTTTTTAAGAATTATAAAAAAATACAACCCAGTGTTGCAATCACAAACTTAACATTCTGTTATAAAATCATTTAAACCGATAATGAATTGATTATTTACCTATTTATGGAGCTCTGGTAAAATAAACTGGATATTTTTCATGATTTATTTCAAAATGTTCTGAAAAAGAAAACATCAATCTGCAATTGGACAACAGGGCAGGCATAATCTGGTTGAAATTATATCCTGTTTTATAATTCAACTGATAAGCGCCTGGCACGGATTTAAGCAGTCTCATTTGGATAAGATCATACAGGCTTCTGCCTTGTAACATGCTTTCTATGATATTCACCAGATGCTCAGTATCCCTGTTAGAAAGCTGAAACCGCCTGATCAAAGCATGAACCAGCATCAGCATGACGCTGTATGAAGAGATGCCTCTTTTTCGTAAACCAGGATATGTCTTTTTGTAATCAGACGCATATTGAGAAAGGTCTTTCTTAAAAGCAGGCAGTATATTCTCCCATAAAGCTTTACAAACCGCATTAATCCGGCTGATCTGAAGGTTTTGCGTTTGAAGCTGATGAGTTTGACGATAATTTCTCATCACACAAACCCTGCCCTCCTGATACCAGGCAAGTCTGATATCACCGGTCTGTTTTGGAAAATCATGGTGATGATGTTGGAAATATACCTTCATATCTTC
>JAGOCT010000397.1 GCA_017998585.1 Candidatus Cloacimonadota bacterium
ATATAAGAATTATTCATCTATGATTAGAAAAAGAATAATTATCTATTGATTTAAACTAATACTGGAATTTATCGTTCCTCTGAAGCTTATTTTATGCTCATCCCTGAGACTCAGCGTTTCAGTGAGAAAAGATAAAAAGAAATATATTATTTTTGCTTGACAGAGAATTTCTCATTTGATAAAAAGGATTACTATAATAAATCATATAGGAGTAATCATGCAAAAAAATAAAGAGATTGATAAATTCTTCCATAACTATCAGTTATTTTTAAATGCTTCCAAAAATCATAATATTGAAAGTTGTGAAAGTGCTATTACTTATCTCGAAGAACAGGAAAACACTTTCTGGACAAATGTACTCTCTTTTATAGAAAATGCAAAAAATGAAGTAGATGAGATAAAAACCAAATATACAGACCTTAATGAATATTCTGAAAAGCTACTTTCTGCACTTGTATCTCGTAATATACCCGCTGAATTGAATGAAAATAAATTAACAATCGGGCCTTTAACAATTGAAATCCTGTTGGAAGAATTTAAAATTATGCTTTATATGGGCAGAAAAAAGGTTAAAATCAGCGATTTAGAGCTCAATAAAGTGGTAAAATTTATCGAATTGTATTATAAAAAACTGAACAGTTCTTTTAATGCGAACGCCTTTACTGTCAGAATGATAAAAGCCTATGAATACCTTAACCGTTCTATTTATTGCTCCAAAGATACACAATTTGGCAACGCAGTCCCTTTAGAAGATATTTTTAAGATTTTTACTGTGTCTCCTGTTTCTTCTGATTATAAACTGGAAAACTTTATATGGGATTTAGGCAGATTAATTTCTTCTGAGTTTGATCACCCGAATTATCAGATAGAGCTGGGGACTTCCAGAAAAATCAGCAGAACAATGATTATCAAAGATATTGAAGGGAATGAGCATAAATACAGCACATTAACTGTTTATTTAAAGGATAAGACTACAAATGAATAAAGAAGACTTGCAAGCGCTGCAAATGGGGAGAGTCCCTGTTACAGATGATTTGGTTGAGCAGTTAACCATGTCTGGATTATGGCTTGAAAAAATGAAAGAATATTGTTTGAAAGGTGTGATTCAAAATGGGGGATGTAAAGTTAAAATTCTTCATGGTGACCATGCTACCGGAAAAAGTCATTATTGTAACTACCTGAGAATAATTGCTGAACGTGAAGGATTTTTTGTGGTGATGTTTGATCTGGAAAAGATCGAATTCAAATTGACTGATATTGTATCATTTTACAAAAATATTGCTTCGGCGATCGATATCAATCTCATAAAATCAGCCATTCTCAACCGAATGTTGAATCATCTGGGCTACAATCAGGAAGCCTTTGACAAACATCAGGGGTCATTGATTGATGTGATTTGTGAAATGGAATCTGCCCCTTTGTATTCTGCCAAACAGTTAGTCAGAAAATGTATCAATGAAATCAGTAAACCGATGGATATTGGATTTTCTTTCAGATTGTTTTTAATGCGCTTAATGGAAGCCTTATCAGAAAGTGATCATGATTTGGCGGATTTATTATTCAAATGGCTAAAAGGAGAAAAACTGAATGCCATTGAGAAACGCCAATGTCAGATATTTGAAAATCTCAATAAATCAAATGCAAGAATATTGTTATATTCTCTTACTGAATTCTTAAAATTGGCAGGTTATAAAGGGTTGGTAATGATGTTTGATCATTTTGAATGTATTTTACCGGAATACCAGACTCAAATCAAATACACTGCTGCCAAACGAAATGATATCTACGAGATGTTACGACAACTGATAGATGACCTCGATTTCTTAAACAATTTTTTACTGATTATATCCGGACTATCTGATATTGTTGAAAATGAGACGCATGGTTTACAAAGTTATCAGGCATTATGGATGAGAATCCAGCAAAGTTATAAGCAGGATTTTCTGGTCAATCCATACGCTGATATGACAGATGCCGGCTTGATCATGAAACAACTGGTTTCGGAAGGAAAGATGAAAGATCTGGCAAACCGGATAGATGAATTGATGAGTGCTTGTGATTTTCATATACTTGAGAAAGAAGATCGTGTAATGAATGACTTATATGATTTTAGATCGGTTATCGTGAAACATACTCAAAAATACTGCCCGGAGGACTAAATGAACCATAATGATATAATTAATACCGATGACATTCTTTTACTCGAATCAATCAGGGCGGGTATCCCATGCAGGGCAATGATGAGTCAGATACCTGATTTGAGACAAAATATCACACGTCAGATTGACATGGATTTGGCAGATCTGGCTGAACATAAATTCCCCAAAGGGCGCTTTATCTGGGGAGAATATGGACAAGGAAAAACACATTTTTTAAAATTGATGGAACAATATGTGATGGATAAAGGCTTCGCTGTCAGTTATTACACGATCAACAGAGACTTAGGGCTTAATAATATCAAATCCTTGTTTCCTATTTTAGCAGCACAGACAATGACGGATAAGAATAAAATTCCCGGACTGATGAATCTGCTGATTCAGGACAGTTTTTCAGATAACTTGATCGATGAGCTGGCTGACATTGAAAAAAAGATTTCTCACCCTTTTCCTTGCTATGTTTTACAGGCTTTTCTTAGTTTTCGTGATGCGGATGAAATGAATTTATTGTACAATAGTTTAATGGGAAACAGCAGTTACTGGACAAATGCAAAAACGATTTGTCGAAAAGTTCTTGGGGCTGAATTTAAGAAAATGCCAAAGTTCAGTGCAAAAGAGCATGGAAACTGTTTCTTTGAATTCTACCCTTATCTACTCAAGTTACTTGGATTCAAAGGATGGGTCGTTTTAATTGATGAAATAGAACTAATTGGCAAAATGGGAAAAGTTGGAC
>JAGOCT010000398.1 GCA_017998585.1 Candidatus Cloacimonadota bacterium
AACAAATCATACCATGCTTTTTCAAAACTTGATGAGTCAATTAAAGAAGTTAAATACAAATTGTTAACATCTTTTGTTGAAATTGTTGAGTCTAAAACATCTGCTGTTTTATCAATTCCAAGCTGCTCTAAAATATTATTTAATTTTTCTACAATTACTTCATATACTCTCTGGTCTACCGAATTATTTAGAAAAATATTATAAGCTAATACCTCATGTTTCTGTCCTATTCTGTCAACTCTTCCGATTCTTTGCTCTATCATCATCGGATTCCATGGAATATCATAATTAAATATAATATATGCAAACTGCATATTAAGAGACTCGCCTCCGGCTTCAGTTGAAATAAGAATATGATCATTTTCCTTAAAATCCTTTAATGCTTTTGTTCTCTCTTCTAAACTCATCCCGCCATTTAGAATTTGACATCTATATCCTCTATCTTCTAAAAACCTTTTTAACATTTCCTGCGTTGCCCTGAATTCTGTAAAAATTAAAAATTTCAAATCAGGATTTTCCTCTTTTCTCTTTAATTCTGCTAATTTTTCTAATAATGCTTCTGCTTTTGCATCAGTCTCGCTATTCTCACAATCCTCTGCTTTCTTTATCAATTCCCGAAGTTGTTCTATCTCTTCATTGTTACTAAATCCGTTCATTCTGATATTACCGGTTATATCATATTCATATTCTTCTCTAATATCTATTTCATTATCATTATATTCTTCTATAAAATCCTCGTTATTATTACCTTCTGAAAATAACCTTTCTACCCTACCCTTCATACACTCTTTAATAGCAGCAATAGAACTGCTGACTAATTTTTGAAATAAAATCATTACAAAACCATAAGATGTATTTTTTTCGGTTAATGCTCTGTTAAATCCTGCTTTTACATAATTTGTAACATCTTCATATAATTCTTGCTGTTTTTTATGTTTAATTTCATTATAATATACTAAAAATCTTTCTGTTCTTCTCTTGTTGAATAGAGGTTTTCCATTATAATCAATAGCCAATCTTTTTTCAGTTCTAACAATGTAGGGTTCAATTTCTTTAATAGAAGGCATACCCTCTCCGGTGAAAGCATCTTTATCTATTAATTGCAAAACTCTCCTGAAATGATCAGACTTACCCCTATGCGGTGTTGCAGATAGTAAAAGAACATTTGCTATTGAATTACATAATTCATCTGCCATTTTATATCTTCCAACAGTCTGCGAGCTGCCGCCGACTTTATGACACTCATCTATTATAAGCAAATCAAAGTCTGCATCAATTGCATTCTTTATTCTCTGTTCATTATATTTATCAACCTCTTCTTTTGTCCAGCCGTTTCTCTTGTCTAATGGTCTTAATGTGTCAGTAGATACAATAATCTGATTGTTTTGTTTCCATAAATTTAATTCATTATCAGCTTCAACCATACTAAATGATCTTGTCATAGCATTAACAAAATCAGTATCATAAATATGAAATGTTTCATTAAAATGAAGTTTCATCTCACTTTTCCATTGAGGCATAGCAGATTTTGGAACAACTACCAATATTCTTTTTACTATTCCTCTCAATTTTAATTCTTTTATAACAAGACCTGCTTCAATAGTTTTTCCCATACCGACTTCATCGGCAATAAGATACCTGACAAATACATTACTCAATGTTTTTTCCAATGCAAGAATCTGATGAGGTAAAGGTAATAAACTGCTTTCATAAGGAGATAAAATAGAATGACTTGTTTTCTCGTTGATTATTTTTGAAGCAACCGCATAATATCTTAATTGTAATATATTTATACTTTTCTCTTCTTTTTCAATATCATTTTCATTAACTTCCAATATTTCACCGGTTGAAAGAATCTCGATTTTACAAATAGACTTACCAAAAACTTTTCGCTTTGATAATATGTTTATTTCCTGATTATTAAATCTCATTATTTCCTACTTTTATACCTTATCCTTTGCAATATCATAATACATCAGTAAAAACTCATCTTCCATCAATAAATCCTGCGGTATTTTCTCGCCTATCATTATTATTGTGTTCCAATCTTTTTTATCCCAGCAATTTTTAAATCCGGCTCTTAAAGACTCTCCCCTAACCTCTTTTAACGCTTTTCTTGTTCTTAATATTGTATCTTTATACTGGTCAAACTCTTTTAATAACCCTTTTATTCTCATCTCATCTTTTTGTTTCTGATTAAACTCATCCGGTATATAATAACGGTTTTCATTGTCTTTTAAGAAATTATCATCGAGGATTTTCAGTAATTCAGGTAAAATATCGCCTTTTCGGACAAATATCGACTGCATCCATTCCGGCTGAATATCCTGATATTTTTGCGGTTTTTCTTTAAGTCTCAATTTTAACCATTCGATACCTTCATTTTCATTAGATATAAATAACGCCCATTGAACATTCCCCTTTGTTTCTCCTTTCTTTTTATCATATTCTGCAACCTGTTCTTTGAGGAAATACATACCATCCCGCTCTTCATACCTTTTTCTTAAACCATCCTGAAAATCTTTTGCATCAATCGGAACAGGTATTCCTTTCATAATATAAAAAGTAATAAGTCTATCATAAAGAATTTTCGGACTTCTCTCAATAACTGCTGCATTTGATTTGTTTTCAACAATATGTATCGGAAGATGTTTTAAATGCTCTCCGACAAACTCCCAAACGCTGACAGGTGAAGTCTTGTTTTGCTCAAAATTATGGATAAATTCATCAGATGGTTTGTAACAGGAGATGATCAGGTCTTGTTTTACTGCGGTAGGAGTTGTTACTGCTTTAAAACTCCCCTGTTTTTTATCTAACGATGATACATTTGCAACAACAAAACCCGATTTTTGAATCGCAGTCTGGATTCCATTCCATATTGCTGCGCT
>JAGOCT010000399.1 GCA_017998585.1 Candidatus Cloacimonadota bacterium
GTTAGATTAATAATACAGGTATCTTAAGTCTTCGACTTTAGCTTCTTCTCTGACTTTTCTGTACCATTCTGAGTAGAACTGGTTTTGTTTACGAGTACGGTATTCTTCGGTTAATTTCGCTTTATCAGTATTCCAAACATTCATATCTGCTTTAGTTCTGATACTTGCAAATCCGATAAAAGCACCATTTTCTGTTTTAATAACCTGAGAAGTCTGGTTAGTATTTAAAGCAAGAAGTGCTTTATTAAGATCTTTATTTAAGCCAATTTCAGGGATAGAGGCTTCTTCATTAACATCTGTAAAATCAATGACTTTCCAGCCTTCAGCTGCAGCCATTTCAAAATATTTATCAGGTGTTGCTTTTTTAGCAAATTCTTCAGCCATTTGTGCTGCTTTAGCAATTCGTTTTTGACGATCAAGTTTGAACTTAATCGGGTCTTTAACATTATTGAAATCTTCAAAATGTTTACCTTGTTTTGAAGATACTTCTGCAACCATATAAGATCCGTCATAGATTTTTACAGGTTTTTCAAGATGACCGACACCTTTTTTAAATGCAACTTTAACCAAATGAGGATATCTGCCTAACATTGGAATTGCCTGAGCTTTTTCATCAAAATCCATGGTTTCTTCTACTTTGATATTCATTGTTTTTGCAGCTTTTTCAATGCCTTCTTTGTTAGCTAACTCATAGAATTCTTCCGCTTTGTCACGAACTTCCATCTTGGTTTTTTCACTGGCTTTTAAAGAAATTAAAATATGGCTTGCCTGAACTTCTGGTTCGCCTTTTTCATTTGTTTTTTTACCAGTTACTTTTAAGATATGCCATCCAAAACTGGTTTTGAAAGGTTGACTAACCTGTCCAACAGGTAAACTAAAAGCAACATCAGAAAATTCAGTTACCATTGAACCTTTTGCAAAGAAACCTAAGTCTCCCCCACGAGAAGCAGAGCCTGGATCTTGAGAATAAGATTTAGCTAATTCAGCAAAATCCTGACCGCTCAAAAGATCATTATAGATATTATCAATTTCAACTTTTGCCTGTGCTGCATCATCTTTACTTGGAACTAATGCAAATTTAACATATTTGTATTTTGCAGAGGCTTCTTTTTTATAATCTTTTTCTTTGTTTGCTTCATAATAGTCTTTAATTTCCTTTTCTGAAACGGTTTCAGCAGGTATATTATTGTAATCAAAATAAATGAGTTTACCTGTTACTTTTTCATTTTTTGCAATATACTCGATACGAGCAGAATCATCAACGACTTTAGCCAGAGATTTAATTTTATCTTCCAGTTTTTCATAAGGTAAGGATTCGCGGATATAAGATTCCAGCATAGATGCAAATTCTTCATTAGTGGTTAACAGGCTCATGTATTTTTGTTTATCAAAAACACCATTTGTCTGAAACTGTGGATTGTATTGCAATTCTGCAGGAGGATCATTTTTCAGCTTATCTAAGACATCATTATCCGTAACTTTAATATGATAACGTTTAATCTGTTTTTCCATAATTTTCTGATTGACGAATCTTTCCCAATACTGATCACTCATACGCTGATAAGTCTGATCATCCATTTCCATATCAGGGTTTTGTTGCATTTGTTGTGAGATAAATTGTCTCAGCATCTTATCATAATCCTGAAACAAGACCTTTTTACCATATATTTTACCTACATAAGGTTTTGGGTAAAATACTTCGGATACCCCCATTACTGCCATACCTAAAATGAATACAACAGCGATGAACCAGATAATCCACTTTTGATTCTTTCTTAAGCTCTCTAACATTCATTTCCTCCAGAGAATATAAATATCTTAATATAATGATATAAAATTAAACCATGGTTAATCAGTCAAGTAAAAAAGCATATTTTATGCTTTTTTCTGTAATTGTCCTATTTAAGAATAAGATAAAGCATTAAATCTTTCTGATGACTAATGCGCTTAATCAATTGTAATGATTTAAAATATCCACATTATGCGAAAAAGCTGATACGAAGCGTCTGATAAAACTGATATGTACTAATCATTAACAATAAGACAATCAAGGAAACACTCAGGCTATGCATATGTTTTTTAAATAGATTTACGATATTGTACTTCGGATTATGAACCGTTTTGATGATAATCACCCATACAGATACAGCTCCAAAAAGCAAACCGCTGACAATACAGGTAGTAGATAAAATAGGCCGGTTGATAATGGTGATTTCAAGCAAATTAAAGAGCATCAGAAATGTAATAATCGTCGATGGATTACTCAAACACAACATCAAACTTTGTTTAAACTCTTTTTTTGAAGAAAAAGCTTTACCTTTTTGATGAGAGCCCTGATTGTTTTTTTGATTTTTAAACAAGGTGTAGATTAAAAACAAACCAAGAAACAAGACATTGATAAACTGAAATACCCCTCTGTGTTGTTCTATCATGTAGGATACCTGACTAAAGCCCAAAGAAACCAGTAAGGCAAAGATAACATCAGCAGTAATGATCCCCATACCGGCAAAAATCCCAGTTTTTTTACCGTGGGTTACTGCTTTTTCGATTGCTCTCATGCTCACCGGACCGGTTGGAGCAGCTACGATAAATCCGGCTAACATACTCTTTATCATCAATAATATATACATATTTATCCTATCCCTTATCTTTATGATTTTAAACATTCATAAAACCTGATAAACACAATTTAAAAGTCTGAAGATTTGTAAAGACTTTTTTAAAAGTTTTTTTTGAATAATAATCATAATCACGTTGTTTAAAGCCCCCTATAATATATTACCCGGACAAAATATCACTTTTTTGTCTATTTGGCAGAATTATTTTTATTTAGTTTTAAATATGAGGGGTTTTCCAAAAAGTACGCAGAAATAAATGAGAAATTTTA
>JAGOCT010000400.1 GCA_017998585.1 Candidatus Cloacimonadota bacterium
TGTGTATAACCTCTATGCAAACGAAAAAGAAGAAATGGTGATTCAGGCGGGCTCTGCCATTGAAATGTTACATACTTACACACTGATTCATGATGATCTGCCAGAAATTGATAATGATGAATACCGCCGTGGAAAAAAAACATGTCATGTACTTTTTGGTGCTGATATTGCACTATTGGCAGGAGATGCCCTCTTAGTAGAAGCATTTAATATGGTGAATGAACTTGAAATCAAACCAGAGACCAAAATCAATATGATTGCGGATATGGCAGAATTTACAGGAGATAAAGGTCTCATTGCTGGCCAAATGATGGACATCTTAAATGAAGGATATGAAGTGAAGAAAAAAACAGTTGAATTTATTCATTTGAATAAAACAGCCAAGTTGATACAATTATGTTGTCGTTTTGGTGCTTATATGGCTAATGCCCCTGCCTCAGAAATTAAAAAAGTAGATGAATTTGGAAAAAAAATTGGTTTGGCATTTCAGATAATTGATGATATATTAGATATTGAAGGTACTTCTTCAAAATTAGGTAAAACAGCAGGCAAAGATATCATAGAAAAGAAAGCAACCTATCCTGCCGTTCTTGGTATGGAGAAATCAAAAAAAATGGCAAAAACATTGATTGATGACGCTCTCAAAATCATCGAGCCTTATGGCAAACATGCTAATTTACTCAAAGATTTTACATTAATGCTCGCTCAAAGGGATTCATAAATGCAGGTTTTAATTAAAAAATTAGATGAAAAAGCCATTATTCCTAAACGGATGACAGAACATTCAGCGGGTTATGATTTGTATTCTGCCAATCAGGAAGCTGTTATCCTTAAAAAGAGTCAAAGAATACTGATCTCAACTGGCATTGCCATTGCCCTTCCTGAAGGATATGAAGCACAAATCAGACCCAGAAGTGGTTTGGCGGTTAAGCATGGCGTAAGTGTACTTAACTCTCCTGGAACTATTGATGCTGATTACCGTGGAGAAATAAAGGTCATTTTGATTAATCACGGTGATGCTGATTTTATCATTGAGCCTTTTTCTCGTATCGCACAAATGATCATTTCTAAATATGAAACAGCAGTTTTTGAATTATGCCTGGAGCTCCCTGAGACAATCAGAGGAGAAGGTGGATTTGGATCCACGCATCTATAGCAAAGCAAGTTAAAAAGACCTATAAGCGGGAGGATTTATGTTTAGCCCTGAAGATAACAGTATCGTTGAAAAAATTAATAAACTAAAAACAGAAAAAAATGCGATTATTCTGGCTCATAACTATCAGGTTTTAGAAGTTCAGAAAGTAGCTGATTTTATCGGAGATTCTTTGCAACTTGCTCAAAAAGCGAAAGAAGTTAATGCGGATATAATTGTTTTTGCAGGTGTTCGTTTTATGGCAGAAACAGCTAAACTGCTTAATCCGGATGTTAAAGTACTCTTAACAGCGAAAGAGGCTGGCTGTCCAATGGCTGACATGATTGAACCATTTCAGTTGCAGGAATTTAAAGCCAAACATCCTGAATATCAGATTGTATGCTATGTGAATAGTTCAGTAGAAATTAAAGCTGAGTGTGATGTCTGTGTCACCTCTTCAAATGCGGTAAAAATTGTTGAGAAACTGGATTCTTCTCGTCCCATTTTGTTTGTACCAGATCAAAATCTAGGGAAATATACCCAGCTAAAATCCAGAAAAACGATCAAAGTGTGGGATGGAATGTGTCCGATTCACCACTTTATTTTCACAGTTAAAGACATTGAAAGAGTTCGCAAGGATTATCCTGATCATACGATTATTGTACATCCGGAATGCCAGCCAGAAATTATAAAACATGCAGACTTTGCATGTTCAACCAAAGGAATGGCTGATTACGCAGAGAGTCATGACAAACTGATTCTAGGAACAGAAATTGGCCTTATTGAAGCTTTGCAGGACAAGTATCCTGAAAAAAGCATTCTTCCTTTGTCAAACATGGCTGTCTGTGTCAACATGAAAAAAACTCATCTGGATGATGTATTGAATGTACTTGAAAATGAAGTGAATGAAATCAAAATCGACCCTGAAATTGCCAGAAAAGCAGTTCAGGCTATCAATAAAATGTTGGAATTATCTGTTTGAATCATGCTGGAAACTCAGAAAATGAAGGCTGTTTCAATACCACAAAGTGATCTGATTCTGTTCCAAATGGAAAATCAACAGGCTGTGACTTCTGATACAGCCTTTCTCGTTGATACTGTCATTCAGAAATACGGACAAAATTCGCAAATGAACATTCTGGATGCCGGTACAGGTTCAGGGATTATTGCATTCATGTTGAAAAAACATTTTTCAAGATGGCAAATCACAGGGATTGATGTTCAGAAATCTGTCATAGATATGGCAAAAAACAATCGAAATCTTTTTATGCAATATTATCCGTCCTTTCATCTTGATTTTATCCACCAGGATCTAAGACACTATCAGAGAAAGGATTTTGATTTGATTCTATGCAATCCCCCTTACTATAAACTCAATCAGGCTCGTCTGGCAAAGAATCCAGAGAAAGCAATTGCCCGTCATGAAGTTGAAATCACAATGGGAGATATTTTCAATTTTTTCGTACAACAACAAAATCCTTTTGTTAAGATAATGATTCTTTACCCTGACTTTCGTTATCAGGAACTTTTGAATTTGACTAAAAAACTGAATTTAAAAATAATCAGTCAGATGCTAGTTCCCAATAGCCGGCCAAACAATCAGGTTTTTTTATATGAGATTGGAAAATGTTAGAAATAAATCAATTTGAATTAATGAATCACTCTGAAATAATCCTGTCAATACATAATTTTATCCTAAATTCTGGAGATTTTGCCTATATTTACGGAGATAACCGTTCAGGGAAATCGCTTT
>JAGOCT010000401.1 GCA_017998585.1 Candidatus Cloacimonadota bacterium
GCGTTGTATCCAGTCACCAGTTTCAGCCTTGATATGTTCAGAATAGGGCAAATATTGAATATGTTCATATAGATTTTCTCTAATTTTTTTAGCCATCCCTTCAGATGATATTGCTGACCATTTGCCTTTGGCGTACTGAAAAATACCTTCCAGCATGGCAATACTCACTAATAAAATCCCCATCAAATATAGGTTTCTTAATAAAAATTCCCTGCCTCCCAGCCATTGATACATATCTCTAAGCCATTGATTATCAGGAATCTGATTACCAACCACATTATCTATAGTAAAACGGACGATTAAGGGAGTTACAAAGTGAAACAGTGCAGCAAATACAATTACAAACATTGCTGCCAGGTACATTAAACGATAACCCTGGGTTATCCTGAAAAACATTTTCCATTTTTCTGACATGATTTTTCTCCTCTTTTCTCTTATGCTTATCCGTCAGCTTGATGGTTGCGTACATTTTAGATCGAAGGTGGCCTGCCTTCGACAAATTGAGCAATAGAAAAAGCCACGGATTTTTTCTGAACCCGTGGCTTAAAGTTTATCTGTCCCACGGATTCGCCAGCCTTATCCGTGGAAATTTCTTATTTACATTAATTCCCTGATTTCGGACAGACCGGTAGTATGCACATAGAATTTGCCTACGGCTACAAAATTCCAGAGCAATCTAAAGTTATTGTTGATTTGCATGCTACCATCCTTTCTAATTATTATTAAAGCCAATATATTCTTCACAAATATTCTGTCAATCATTTTTTATATGACGAACAATTGTGTTTTATTTATTACTGTGTTTAAATGAGTTACTTATCTTATATTTTTTATCATAAGACGACTATTTTGTTATTGATACTTATTTTTTTTACAGTTTTTTAAACAATAAATGCTCATTTTATCAATCACTAATCAATCCGATAAATACACATTTTTAAGTTCTCTTTCATTTACGTGAAAGTTTATAGGAAATCATCTCGTGATTCTTGTTTTTTTACCATTCATTCCTTATTCTATCCTTATACCTTCCTTATCATATATTTTACTTCTATGTATTTCTTTTTACCCCCTATTTCATCATGCTTTTTTGTTTGACAAACAATTTTCTTAAAAATTTCTTAGCAAAAAAGACAGAAATCACTTTTTTGTCCAGGTAATATATATAGAGGGCTTAATGTTAAAAAGAAAAGTTTTCTGCTTGAGATTTTTAGAGGATGTCATTTCAGCTCTTAAAAATGACAGCAATCAAAAAAAGTTGCAAAAATCCGTTAACTCCGCGTCATAAAAAAATCAAAACCCCACCCCAATAGAAAAGTAAGGATGACTATCCTTGAGCACATTTCTTTCAACATTTTCCGGATGAACCACTTCATGATCCTGATACCAGTCAGCGCTGTTTGCCTGACTGCCGAAAAGGCTGTAACCACCCTTCAGGATAAGATGAAAAGCTTTTAGATGAACATTGCATCCGGTTTCAAAATTTAAAGAACCTGTAAACAAAACCCCACTATCATAGAAATAACCTTCTTCGTCATCATCACCGGTTGAATATCGTTTTACTCTCAGCTTGTATCCTCCGTTGGAATAGGGCGTTTGAATTCCAAGAGAAGCATAAGCTCCGGCATTAAACTGAAAATCACGACGATTGATGAGTGGTGCCATAACACCCAGACTACCCAGATTGATCAGGGAGTACTGATTGGCAAAGTCAATCTTAATATCAGATAAAATCCCAATATAGAGATTATCCTGATAGCCCTGATACAGCAATGGAATGCTTAAAAACTTATAATCCCCTCTTTTTTCAAACAAAAAATTATTGGCTGTATTCGGATCAGACTTATCTTTTCCTTTAATTCTGATTAAACTGTAGTCAGGTCTGTAATCTGGTCTTAACCGATATTTAAACACTTCCAAACTGTCATTGATTTTGAGACTGATATTTTGAGTTAAATAATAGTTATTTGCCAAATTTAATCGATATTCTCCACAGATCCATCTCCTTTCAGGAAAAACTTCTCCTGATCATTAGTAATATAAACTTTAGAATCTACCGGTTTTATAAAGAAACGAACTTTTGCTTTCGGATTATTATCGGCCATATCCAGTGCTATCTTATTTACTGCTTTGTCTATTACAACATCAAGTTCTCTGATATCATTCGAATTAGTAAACTTTAAATGATATTCCCCATAGGGTAGTTTAACAGACTTTTCCAGGCCTGTAGTCTGATAATAAAGTGAATCATTGCTAAAGATCTCTATATTTGTTGTTTCTGGGTTAATCTCCATATTTAACTGAGAAGTGATCTTTTTTAAATGATATACTTTTTTGATCTCATCCCCTGCGTTAATTTTAATCATCTCCATTATACTTTCATATTGATCCAGACTAATACTCAACATATAGTCGCGTGGTTCCAGTTCAATAATCTGTCTGTTTTTTTCGATTATGCCATCAATTTTAATCTGTGCATTATCAGGGTAAACTTCAATAAGTAGTTTTCCTTTATTCGTTGTGTTTTCAGCTGAAATCAATGTTATTATCGCTAAAAAAATGCTTATAAATGTGATACGTTTCATTTTTCTCCTCAATAATTTCCAATACATAATAAACTTATCTGAAAAAGATTGTTACACTCATTTCTGTAAAAATTCATTTTTCCAGATCAGATGATTATAGCCTTCTCCCCAGAAATCCTTCAGACACAGAGCCGGTTCACCCAGTTTTTTGATCCAGAAGCCTTGAGAACAGCGATAACCACAATCAAGGCAATAACCATTATACCCCTGCGCTTTGATGATTTCAATCAGGTGATCAAAAAGAAAAGTTCCTAAACCCTGATGGTGATAGTCTGGTAAAATCATCACGCTCTTGAT
>JAGOCT010000402.1 GCA_017998585.1 Candidatus Cloacimonadota bacterium
GATTTTACACCAGATGCATTGAAGGAAGTGGCAAGTATTGCCATTAAGCAGAAAACTGGTGCCAGAGGCTTACGCGCAATTATGGAAACCAAAATGCTTGATATTATGTATGAAATTCCTGAACTAGGCAATGTTAAAGAATGTCTGGTCTCAAAAGATGTGATATTGGGTGAAAAAGATCCGGTTTATGTTTTTGAAGACAGTAATGAAGTAACCGCTTAGTTATATTAATAATAAAAAACGCCCTGAAGAGGGCGTTTTTTTTGCTCATGTATAAATCTACAATTCAGTACCTCATGTTGGAATTACTGTGTCATTTTAACAAAATCATGTGTGTTTGTATCCTGATTTAACAGAAAACTATTTGTATTATGCAGAAAAAGATAAAAAAACGAAAAAAAAGATTGACAAGAGCTTCTTTTCATGATACATTTTAAATATGAAAGAAAAAGGAGTGATTATGCTAAAGGATTTGATCATCAGGAATCGAAGTGTCAGACGCTTTGATGCCACTCGTTCAATCAGTAAGGAAGAACTCTTTGAGTTGATTAATCTCGCTCGTCTGTCAGCTTCTGCTGCAAACAGACAACCAATAAAATATGTCATTGCTTATGAATCTGATGTATTAGACAAAATTTTCCCCTGTATCGGTTGGGCTGGTTATCTACAAGACTGGAAGGGGCCAGAAGTATCCCAAAGACCAACTGCCTATATCGTAATGATCACAGAATTACAGATAGCCCCTCATGTCAATATTGATCCGGGTATTGCTGCTCAGTCTATATTGCTTGGCGCTACTGAAATGGGTCTGGGTGGGTGTATGATAGGCTCAATGAACAAAAGTAAAATCAGACGTATTCTCAATATCCCTTCTACTTATGAGGTTCTTTTAACTATCGCACTTGGGAAACCAGATGAAAAAGTGGTTCTCGAAGAAATTGATAAAGAAGGCGATATTCGCTATTGGCGAGATGATCAAAGTATTCATCATGTTCCAAAAAGAAAGCTTGATGACATTATTATCAATTTTGAAGCTTAATTTAGTACATACTAAAATGCCATTTTGATCGAGTTGTTATTAGATTAGAAACATTTGAGGAGATTATGAAACAGTATCTATTAAAACAGGCAGTGATGAATAAAGTACTCTATGCTTTGCTGCCAATCGTTTTGTTTTCTATATTTTTGTTTGGTTGGAGAACGCTGATCGTTGTTCTTTTTACCAATTGTGTTGCCTTCATAACGGAGTTTATGATGGTCAGAAAAAAAACAATGCCAAAGGTTTCAATGGCCGTATTTGTAACGGGTACCTTGCTAGCATTAACACTGCCCCCTACAATACCCTTGTGGATTGCTGGAGTGTCAGCAGTAATTGGAGTATTGTTTGGAAAGATGGTTTTTGGTGGATTTGGTACTAACGTGTTTAATCCGGCAATTGTTGGTCGTACTTTTGTCTATATTTCATTTCCAAAAGAAATGACCGTTTCATGGGTAAAACCCTTTACTGATTTTCCCGGTGGATTTTTACATTATCAGACTATTGAGGCTTTTCAGAAGATTACTTCAGCCAGTCCGGTAGGAATCATGAAAAGCGGTGAAACTTATAATCATCTTTCTAACCTTTTTTGGGGCTTTATTCCTGGTTCAATAGGAGAAACTTCTGCCTTTCTAATCCTATTGGCTGCAATATATTTGATTATTACCAAAACAGCTAAGTGGCAGGCGATGCTATCCTGTTTACTTTCTTTTGTACTCTTTACCGTTTTGTTTGATTCTTCATTAACCTTAATTTATTTACTCAGTGGTGGTTTCTTGTTTGGCACTGTATTCATGATTACAGATCCGATTTCAATGGCAAAAACAAACGCAGGTATTTGGATCTACGGGTTGATTGTTGGGTTTTTAACAGTGTTTATCAGAAAGTTTTCACTCTTCTCAGAAGGCTTTATGTTTGCTCTGCTTCTGGGGAATACCTTTATGCCAATTATTGACTACGCTATCCAAAAAATTAAAATCAAAACCGCTTTACAGGGGGCGAGTAAATGAAACATGAAAAAACCCCTTTCAAAGAAAGCCGTCTCTATCCAATTGTGTTTATGATGATCATAACGATCATTTTTGTTGGTATCCTGGCAGTATTTTATCATTCCAGTAAGGGAAGAGTTCAACAATATCAGGATAATGCTATTAAAAAGGCAATTTTGCTTGTATTTAGCCTTCCAACAGATCATATTGAAAAAGATTATGAACTGTATATCCGAGAGTCAGAAGTAAATAAAATGAAATATTATCAGGCTGTAAAAGACAGTGTTGTTATTGGTAATGCCTTTATTATTCAAGGGAAGGGTTTATGGGGTGGTATAACCGGTTTGATTGCTTATACGCCTGACTATCAGAACATATTAAGGTTTTCAATCATCAATCAGAATGAAACGCCTGGATTAGGTGCAAGAATTACTGAAAAATGGTTCACAGATCAGTTTAATAGTAAAAAAATTATACAAAACAATCAGATTTCAGACTTTATGATGGTAGCTGAGAATAAGGAAGATCTATCTGAAACCGAAGTAAAACAGGTTACCGGAGCAACAGCCTCTTCAAAAGCGGTTCTTGATATGATCACGAAAGAAAGTCAAAGAATTATTCAGCAGATTAAAGGTGAATTATGAATAAAATAGATATTTTTAAAGAAGCCGCTTTTAAAGAAAACTCAGTATGGAGACAGGTTCTTGGAATATGTTCAGCACTGGCAGTTACCAATTTTATGATGAATAGTTTGGTGATGGGCTTAGGCGTTATGTTTGCTTTGGCTTTGTCAGGGTTTACGATTTCACTTATCAGAAATCATACACCACGCAGTGTCAGAATGATGGTTCAAA